>JAQBHE010000630.1:0-3150 GCA_032128015.1 Holophagae bacterium | reverse complement strand
TCGCCATAGCAATGGCGCATCTCCTCGACGTAGCCCTCGCGATCGCCGCGCGCCAAGGTCGCGGCCCGCACCAGGTGATGAAGCATGAACTCGTGGAGGACCACCAGTCCGGGAAGACCGAGGGCGAGCTCGCGGATCTCGAGGTGAAACGGGCTGTTGCCCATCTGGTAGATCACCAGATCGAACTGCTGTTCGCGGTGGCGCTTGGTGAGATCGCTGTAGCCGCGCAGCGGCGCGTGACAACCCGCGCCCGCGCGGCGCGCCTCTTGGGAGGTGAAGACCTCCACCTCGATGCCTGGGCGACCGAGCAGCTCGGGCAGGACCGCCGCGCTGTAGTCGGCGATGCCGGTGCGCTCGGGTGGCAGCGGGCTCAGGTAGGCGAGCCGCATTCGCTCGCTCCAACCAGCGTTGGGATCACCGAATCCCAGCCGATGTCTTGGACAGCTTGGTGACCGGCGGCGCCCAGCCGAGCGGCGAGCTCGCGGTCGCGGTAGAGCTGGTCGACGCGGCCGGCAAGCTTGCGGGTCGCGCCGGCTTCGCAAACGAAGCCGTTCTTGCCATCCTCGACCAGTTCGAGGACCCCGCCAGAATCGGCGAAGGAGACCACCGGCCGGCGGGAACGAAACGCCTCCACCGTGACATAGCCGTAGTCCTCGTCGAATGGCGAGAAGTACACCGTAAGGGCGCCGGCGTAGAGCTCGAGCAGGCGGCGGTCGTCGACGAAACCGAGGAACTCGACCCGCTCGCCGAGTCCCAGGCGCGCGACCTCGGCTTCGAGGCGCTCGCGCTCAGGACCGCGACCGGCGATCAGGCAACGCACCGGAGTCTCGGTCAAGGCGAGCGTCTTCACCAGCAGATCGATCCGCTTCATGGCGTCGAGCCGGCTCACCGACAGCACGTAGTCGCCGTGGGGCTCAGAAAAGTATGCGTCGCCGGCCTTGGGCGGAGGATAGAGCACCTCCGCGTGGAGGTTGTTGTGGCGCTCGAGCCGTTCGGCGGTGTTGCGCGAGATCGAGAACAGCCGCCGAGCCTCGCCGAGGGTCTGTTGGTCGATCCGGCGCAGGGTCTCGATCAGCCGCTGGTCGTCGGCGCCGAAATCGCTGTACGGAGTGCCTAGCAGGTCATAGATCTGGCGGAACTGATGGACCAGCCAGACCACCTTGTTGGGGTGGCGGACGACGTAACTCGGGAAGCGGGTTGCGATCACCAGGTCGATCGCGCGGTCCTCGATGCGTTCGAGGTCGGCGAGGCGCCAGAGCAACGCATGGCGCAAGATCTGGTCGCGCGAGCCCCAGTTGAAGGGAATGGCGACGGTGTCGACCTCGAAGCCTCGGCGTGCGAGCTCGGCACGCAGCGATTCGACCAACACCTCGGCGCCGCCCGTGATGAACGGCACCTGGGCGGTGCAGATCAGGATTCGTTTCACCATGCGCGGTGGACGAGGCGGGTCGCACCTTCGCTCATTGTGGGCCGTCCGGCCGAGGCTGTGGCCCGTCCGGCCCGGAGCGCGATCCGTTCGCCTCAGGGTGCGGGCCGGGCGGCCCGAGGCCGACGCGCAGTCGCTCGAGCTCGCTTTCGAGGGCCGCGTGGTCCCGTCGTAGCTTCTCGTTCTCCTCCGCCAGTCCCTGGATGGCCCGCGTTGCCGCGAGGTTGTACAGGCTCTGCTGCTGGATGATCGGATCGATGTACCAGCCGAGGAACAGTTTGCGCACCAGGGTGCGGGCGGCGACCACCAGCGGTCCGAGTATTCGGCGGTGGGATCGCGGCGAACGCTCGACCAGGGTTTGGTAGCGGTAGAGCTCAGCGAGGCCAGCCGAAGTCCCGGGGTCGCCCTGGATCGTCCGCGCCGCCCTGGCCTGGCGGACGCCGGTACGCAGGCGCTCCACCAGTTCGTCGGTGTTCGAAGTCGTCACGGTGATTCTCGTTCCTCTCGCCCGATCGTCGGGCCCCTGCCGCCCGGCCTTCGAGTCTCCGGTCGTGGGGACGAACGGCGTTGCGGATTCTATTCCTCGGGGTCCTCTGGCCGTCGGTAGGTGCGGGATCCCGCGGTATGCCGAGAAAAGAAAAGGCCCCGGTCGCAATGACCGGGGCCTCGAAGATCGCGCCGCGATGGCGGCGCTAGAGAACCAGATCGTGCTAGAAGCGGAAGCCCACCGACAAGCGGAAAGTCCGCGGCTGCTGGAACGAGCCCTCGCCGACCGCCTTCCCGAAGTCCGGTCCGCGAGCCCAGTTCACTCCCTCGACGGGAGTGGTGGTGAACGGGTTGAACGCCTGACAGCGCGCGCCTCCGCACGAGGTCCCAGCGTTCGTGGGGCCGAACACCGTGGTGTCGACGCTGTCGAGGCCGTCCTCGTTGAACACGTTGATCACCTCGGGCTGCACGAAGATCTCGAAGCTCTTGCCGAAGGCGCCGAACTTCAAGGAGTAGTTGATGGACAGGCTGGTCTCGGTGAGGTCGTCGGTGCGGAAGGCGCCACGATCACTGAAGAAGTAGGTCACGCTCGCGGGCGGGATGACGTAGCCCGGGTTGGTGACGTAGGGGCGAGTGTCGACCGAGCCAACGGCTTCGTAGGGCAGTCCACTCTCGAAGGTCTGGAGCACGCCGATGTTGAGTCGCTGGTGCTCGCCGCTGAACACGTCCCAGTTGCCCCACAAGCGCAGCCGGTGGCGCTGGTCGATCCCGAGGTCGCCGATCGGGGCGGTGAAACTCGGGTTGTGATACTCGGGGTACTGCAGGATCCCCGAGCGCACCGGACCGCTACCCCCGGTCTCGCCGTCCCAGTTGCCCTCGCTCTTCGAGAGAGTGTAGGTGCCGCCGAGGTTGATCCGGTCGGTGATCCGATACTGGAACTGGGTGTGGAGGCCGTCGTAGGTGCGTTCTAGCTGGTTGTCTTCGTTGACGATCACCGAAAGGTCTGCCCGGCTGCCGTTTGGGGTGGTCACCGCGCCGGTGCTGAGGTTGCGGAGGTCGGCGTAGAAGTCGGCGCCCTCGCGGTGAACGAGGTCGACGCGTACGATGCCGCGGCTCGCGAGGCGCTTGCTGAATCCGACCGTGATCTCATCGGTGTTCGGCGAGTCGAGCGAGCCGCCGCCGATGACCGTGGTGCCGCCGGGGATCGAGATCGAGCGGATGAACTGGGTGTTGTTGGT
>JAQBHE010000629.1:0-4902 GCA_032128015.1 Holophagae bacterium | reverse complement strand
AGCTTCGAGAAGCGCTCAGGAGCCATTGCCGCGGCGGTGTGGGCGGCCGCCGCGCCCCAGTCGTGGCCGATCAGCACCACCGGATCGTCGCTCAATGCGCGCGCCAAGGCGACCGCATCGGCGGCCAGGGCCGGCACGCCGAAGTAGCCCCCTCGGGGATCTCGGTCGGCGCGTAGCCACGCATGAAGGGTGCGACGACTCGGTACCCGGCAGCGGCCAGCGCGGGGAGCTGGTGACGGTAGGAGCGGGCAGTGTCCGGGAAACCGTGGAGCGCGAGGACCAGCGGTCCTGTGCCGGCCTCGAGGTAGTGAAAGGTCACGCCGTTGGCTTCGACCACGCCGGTCGCGAAATCGGTCATGGAATCTCCCTGCGCGATCGCTGGGGTGGCGGCGATGATCACCGGGGTGGCGGCGAGCATCGTCGCGGTCACGGTCACAGTCGCGCTGAGCATTGTCCGCCGGTTCATGTTGGTTCGTCGGAGCTTAGCGCGTTCACGGTCACGGTTCGGATCACCGTCCCGTTGACGATCGATGTGGCGTGCCTGGTACATCGTCGGCCGCCCAAGCTCGGCCGCTACCGTCAGAGAGCCGAAACTCCTCGGTGGGGCGAGCGCTGGCCTACGGATACACCTTGAACCAGCGCCAGCCGTCCTCGGACCGCTCGTAGACCGTGCGGTCGTGAAGCCGGAAGGCGCCGCGGACCCAGAACTCGAAGCGCTGCGGCACCACCCGGAAGCCGGACCAGTGGGGCGGACGCGAAATCGTTCGACCCAGGTGCTTGGCTTCGAGCTTGGCGACATCGGCGAGCAGCTTGGCGCGGCCGGGCAGGGGTCGGCTCTGGAGCGAGGCCCAAGCGCCGAGCTGGCTGCCCCGGGGCCGGGTCGCGAAGTAGTCGTCGGCCTCGGCGTCGCTGACCCGCTCGGCGCGACCGAAGATGCCGACCTGCTGGTCGACCGCGCGCCAGAAGAAATTGAGCGCGACGTTGGGGTTGGCGGTGATCTCGGTACCCTTGCGGCTCTCGAGGTTGGTGTAGAACACGAAGCCCTGCGAGTCGAACCCCTTGAGCAGGACCACCCGCGACGACGGCCGGCCTTCGGCGTCGACGGACGAGATCACCATTGCGTTGGGCTCCGCAGTCTCCTCTCGTTCGGCGCGGGCGAAGACCTCGCCGAAGCGCTCGAAGGGATCCTCGTGCTCACTCATGATGACGATCCTGCTGAGAGTGCGCCGCGGTTTCGGTTTGCGGTGGGACGAAACCGGCGGAGATCGTTGACCCAAAGATAGGGCTACCATGGCGGATTGTGCCCGATCGCCGGCGGCCTTGGCGAGCGGCATCGTGGACGCCAGTGGACCGATGCGCCAGACCCTGCGAGACTTGGGGAACAAGCCAAGATCTCGGTGTTCGTTCCATCGAGCGCCGACCGAAGCTCCGATCCCATGAGCGTGCGCCACAAACCCAGTCCGCGCCCGGCGCCGAGCGAAGCTGCGAGCGCGCCCCCGGCGGAGTCGCGATCCGGCGAGCCCGACGCGCTCGGCGGCGGGTTGCGCGGCTTGTTCGTCATTGCCTGCGTGGCAGTGGTGGTCGCCGGGCTCAAGGCGGCGTCCGGGGTGCTGGTGCCGTTTGTGCTCGGGATCTTCATCGCCCTGTTGTCGCTACCGGGGGTGATGTGGCTGCGTTCCAAAGGGGTGTCCAACTGGATCGCAGTGTTGCTGATCACCCTGGTCGACGCTTCGGTGGTGGTGGGTGCGGTGCTGCTCCTGATCGGCTCGCTCAGCGAGTTGGCGAACGCGCTGCCCGAGTACGACCAGAAGCTGAGCGAGCTGGTCGGGAGGTTGCAGCTGCCGGAGACGCTGCGGGTCTGGCTCAACGACCGCGGCATCGTCACGCCCCGCCAGCTGGCCCTGGCGCTGATCGCCGATGCCGATATCACCTTGCTGACCCAGAGCGTCGTCGGACGCGCGGCGTCGCTGTTCACGGGGACGGTGTTCGCGGTGCTGGTGGCGGTGTTTGCGCTGTTCGAGGCTTCGACGATCGCGGCGCGGCTGCGGGCCGTTCTCACCGGCCGCGATCTGATGTCGCGCCTCGACTCGGTGACTCTCGACGTCCAGCGCTACCTTGGCCTCAAGACCCTCACCAGCGCGGTTGCCGGGGTGCTGGTGTGGCTGTGGGCGCAGGTGCTGGGGGTCGACTTCGCGCTACTCCTGGGACTGGTGATGTTCCTGTTCCACTTCGTCCCCAATATCGGCGCTTTTCTCGCCGCAACTCCCGGCTGCATGATCGCGCTGGTGCAGCTCGGCCCCGGCGTCGGTTTGCTGATGGCGCTCGGATACCTGGCGATCGGAGTGATCATCGGCAACATCATCGAACCGCCACTGATGGGCCGGCAGTTCGGACTCTCGACCCTGGTGGTGCTGGTGACCCTGGTGTTCTGGGGCTGGGTCTGGGGGCCGGTGGGGATGTTCTTGTCGGTGCCATTGACCATGATCGTCAAGATCGTGCTCGAGCACTCGCGCGATTTTCGCAACATGGCGTTGTTGCTCAGCGACAAGGTGCCGGGGGCCGGCTAGAGTCTTCGAGACGGGGGAGGAGCTCGCGCTGGTCTCGGGCGCTGGGCGGTAAGCCAGACGGCTACACTGGCGCGATGCGACCCCTGGACTCGGTCTCGGACGACACTCCGCCGGTCCGTCGCTTTGTTGGGGTGTTTCGCTACAGCCAGCGCGCGATCGCGCTGGTGTGGTCGACCAACCGACGCCTCGCGTTGCTGCTCGGTGCTGCGACCCTGGTTGCAGGGCTGCTGCCAGCGGCGGCGGCCTGGGCCGGCAAGCTGATCGTCGACGCGGTGGTCGCAGCGCTCGACGGCGCGCGGGCGGGGGATCCGGTGAGCGTGCTGCCGGTGCTGCGCTACGTCGGGCTCGAGGCGGCGGTGGTGGTGGCGATCGCGGGCGCCGCGCGCGTGCTCACGGTGTGCGAGTCGTTGCTGCGCGCTCAGCTCGGCCATCGGGTCAACGTCATGGTGCTCGAGAAGGCCCTCACCCTCGACCTCGGCCAGTTCGAGGACCCCGAGTTCAACGACAAGCTCACCCGCGCCCGCCGCCAAGCCTCGACCCGGCCGCTGAGCCTGGTGACTCGCACCTTCGGTCTGATCCAGAACGGCATCTCGCTGGTCAGCTACGCCCTCCTGCTGACCCAGTTCTCGGGGTGGGCGGTGGCGGTTCTGGTGGTCGCCGGCCTGCCGGCGTTCATCGCCGAGACCAAGTTCTCGGGCGACGCCTTCCGACTCTTCCGCTGGCGCTCGCCGGAGACCCGCAAGCAGCTGTATCTCGAGACCGTGCTGGCGCGCGAGGACTACGCCAAAGAGGTGAAGATCAACCGCCTCGGGCCGCTGCTCCTCGATCGCTACGACCGGATCTTCGACGACCTCTACGCCGAGGACCGCAACCTGACGTTGCGCCGGGGGATCTGGGGCTACGTCCTCGGCCTGGTCAGCACCGCCGCCTTCTACGGCGCCTACGCCTGGATCGTGATCGCCACTGTCCAGGGTCAGATCACCCTCGGCCAGATGACGATGTACCTGCTGCTGTTTCGCCAGGGTCAGTCGGCGGTCGCCGCGAGCCTCAACGCCATCGGTCAGATGTACGAGGACAATCTCTACCTGTCGAACCTCTACGAATATCTGGAGCAGCCGTCGGCGCCGACGCGCGGCGACCACAAGAGCGGTCCGGGCCCCGGTACCGGGGTCCGCTTCGAGGACGTCAGTTTCTGCTACCCGGGCACCCGAGAGCCGGCGGTCTCGGCAGTCTCGTTCGAGCTCCGTCCCGGTCAGGCGCTGGCGCTGGTCGGCGAGAACGGCTCGGGCAAGACCACCCTGGTCAAGCTCCTGGCCCGGCTCTACCGGCCGACCTCGGGACGGATCGTGCTCGACGGCCGTGATCTCGAGGAGTGGGACGAGGAGGCGCTGCAGCGACGAATCGGCGTGATCTTCCAGGATTTCTCGCGCTACCAGTTCCTGGCCGGCGAGAACCTCGGTGCCGGCGACGTCCGCCATTTCGACGACGAGCCGCGGTGGCGCCGGGCGGCGGTGAAAGGGATGTCGGCGCCGTTCCTCGAGGAGCTACCGAAGGCCTACCACACCCAGCTCGGGCGTTGGTTCGCCGAGGGCCGCGAGCTGTCGAGCGGTCAGTGGCAGAAGGTGGCGCTGTCGCGCGCGTTCATTCGCGAAGAGGCCGACATCCTGGTGCTCGACGAGCCGACCGCGGCGATGGACGCCGAGGCCGAGGCCCAGGTCTTCGAGCACGTCCGGGGACTGTCGCGAGACAAGATGACGATCCTGATCTCGCACCGATTCTCGACCGTGCGCATGGCCGACACCATCCTCGTGCTGCACCAGGGCAAGGTCGTGGAGAGCGGTCAGCACCAAGAGCTGATGGCGCTGGGTGCACGCTACGCTCACTTGTTCTCGCTCCAGGCCGCGGGATACCAGTAACCGAATCGGAGCGCGCGCCGGATGGCCGGCTCCGGCTCAGCGGTCTCCGCGCCGACTCGGGACCGCGGCCGCCAGACGAGCGGCGCTGCGGTCGAGGAGGCGGCCCTCCGCTGCGGCCAGCGAGCCGTCGGCTGCCACCGTTTCCGCCCACACGACGAGCCCGTCGGAGCTGCGCACGAGCTGGAGCGACAGCTGCACCTCGCCGCCGACCTCGCGCACAACCCCACTGACGACTATCTCGACGCCGAGCTGGCGCCCTGTCTCGGCCGGAGTATCCCGACGCGGATCGGCGAATTCGAGGACCGACCGGGTCGGCAGGACATCTCGGCCCGCCG
The DNA here is from genome assembly GCA_032128015.1 of Holophagae bacterium. Taxonomy (GTDB): domain Bacteria; phylum Acidobacteriota; class Thermoanaerobaculia; order Multivoradales; family Multivoraceae; genus JAQBHE01. The sequence continues at coordinate 84 of JAQBHE010000629.1, read as the reverse complement.
CGGCGAGACGACTGATGAGTCCATCGCAGAGCGCGATGCCGGCGGCGCTGGCCGGGTGATCGAGATCGCCCGCCAGGAACGGCA
>JAQBHE010000628.1:0-3461 GCA_032128015.1 Holophagae bacterium | reverse complement strand
ACCAGGTCGAGCAGCTCGCGATTCCACAGCACCTGATGACCCCAGCCGTAGAACGCGCGGTTGATCGACAGCGCCGCGTCGACCTGCTCGGCGGCCGAGCCCCCGCGTCGATAGTGGGTCTGCCACACCCAGTCGAGGTTCGGCGTCGACAGCCGCAGCCGACCCGAGGGCGCGAGGGCGCGGTGCGCCTGGACCAGGAAGTCGACCGCCGCCATCACTGGCAGGTGCTCGAGAAAGTGCTCGGCATAGATGGCTTCGACGCCATCGAAGCGCAGGTCTCGGGTGCCGTCGAGCACCAGGTCGACTCCCGGCAACGGCAGCAGGTCGACGTTCAGCCAACCGTCGAGGTGCTCCATCCCCGAGCCGACGTGAAGACGTAGCGGTCCCGAGGGCAACAGCGCTCGCGGCGTCGATCCCACCCACACTTCGCCGATCGCGCCCCTTGGCAACGTCGACTCGGGACCGATCTCGACGAAGCGGTACTCCTGCGCCCGCGCCCGCGCCGGCTCGCGCCGCGAGAATCGCACTTGATAGCCATCGGGAGGCAGGTGGGCGTAGCGCTGGAGGCGGAGAAAAGTCTCCTCGAGCTCGGCGAACCTCGCTTCGGCGGCCGCCGAGTCCGTACGCAAGCTGCCAGCGTAGCCACCGGCGGCGATCACCAACCGCCCACCGCGGCGCAGCAGACGGCTCAAATCGCGGGCCGAGACCGGCCGCAGCTCCTCTCCACCGTCCGTCTCGGTCGCCGCCGGCACCGCGGTATCGGCGACCGCAATCACCAGGTCGTAACGCGCCTCGTCGTCGTCGCTCCCGTCGTCGACCAAACGCAATCCGGGGCGCACGTGCACCCGTTCGACGAAACGTCGAAACGCAGCGGTCGCCGCCACGGTTGTGACCTGCCGAGCGCCGGCGGCCAACAGCGCCACCGCTCCGTCGCCGGCGCCACAGAACAAATCGAGCACGTCGCGGTCGGCTACCGATCTCGCGAGCCACTGGTACACCGAGAGCCGGGCCTGGAAGCGGTCGTCGGGGACCCCGGAGAAGATCGCGCCCTGAGGCAGGCCGCTCGCGGTCACCTTGATCAGGCTCCAGGCCTCGAACAACCAGCTGCCGACGCTCCGCACCTCGGACGCAGGCAGGAGCTCTCGAGCCGGGGAAGGTGCCGAAACCGAGGGTCGCGGATCCGGGGGTGTCGGGCTATCGCTCATCGGTGAGTCCGAGCCGGCGCTTGACCGCGAGCCAACGCTCCCTGAGCTTCCAGAACCGACTCTGTTCGATCGCCACAATCACCTGTTCGAGCTCCTGCGCTCGCCGCGCGTGACGGGCGAAGCCGCTGGCGGCGGTGAGGTAGAGCGCCTCTTCGAGGCTGCCCCGAAAGACCTCGGTGGCAGCGCCGAGATCGCTCTGCAAACGCACCAGGAGCACCGCCGAGCTTCGCGACACCGGAGCCGGGATCCGGCAGCCGCATTGCCAACGGCAGCGACGCGACCGCCCGGGGTCGAGGCCAGCAGGCGCACCATGCTCGGGGTTGAGCCCGGCCTCCTCGAGACGGCCGCGCCAGTCCGGGTGCTCGACGAGCGCGTCCGTGCCGCCGACCCGCTTGCCGTCGAGCTCGATCTCGATCGACGCGAACCGGGCACCCCCGCGCTCCAACACCCAGCCGGAGAGCTCGAGATCGCCGGCGCGAGGGACCAAGCAGGTCTCGAGGTGCGCCTCGAAGACCAGCAAAGCGGGCGCTACTGCTGGTACCGGGCGAGGCTCGGAAGCAATCACGGAGGGTCCAGCTCCGACCCATGCGACGATCCGTGGACGCTGCCTTGCAACGGAAAGGTCTGGACCTCGGAATGGCGCGCACCAGCCGGCGACAGCTCGCTCCGGTACAGCACGCCTCGATCGGCCAAGAACGGAATACCCGAAACTTCGGCGAGTCCTGCGACCAAGCGCTCGCGGTCTTCCGCTTGCCAGCGCTCGCGGCAACGACCGAGGGTCACGTGAGGTCGGAAGGGTCGCGATCGGCCGTCGCCAAGCCGCAACTCTCCGGTGACCTCGGCGACCTGGCGCTGGAGCAGGCCCAGATTCGAGGGCGCCCGCAATCCGAGCCATACCACTCGTGGATTGCGACTGGGAAACGAATCCGCGGCTGCGAGCTTCAGCGGCAAGGCGTGGTATCGGGGGAACACCGCCGCAAGACCTTCGCCCAACGTCTCGAGGTCCGAAGCTGGACGCTCACCGAGGAACTGGAGGGTCAAGTGCAGGTTCTCCTCCGGCACCCACCGAGTCTCGGGCAGTTGCGCGCACAGCGATGCCGTCGCAGCCGCAATCGAGCGCCGCACGCCTTCCGGAATTGCGATCGCGACAAACAGACGCACTGCGTCCTGAGCTCCACCTGTTGAGGTCTTCGCTGCCTCATCATAAATCCCCTTGGCCCGCGGGAACCAAAAAGCACGCCGTCAAGCGCTAGAGACCTACCGGACAATCCGGGAACAGCTCAGGGAAACTCGAGGACACCACCGTCAGATCAGCAGCGGATCCGCGATGACTTCGACCGTCGCAGGTCCGTCGTACTCGAGCGCGCGTGCCAGGGCATCGTCCAGCTCGTCGACATCAGCGACCCGGATCCCGAGACCGCCGCAGCTGGTAACGAATTCGGCGAAGTTCGGGTTGCACAGCTCGGTCATCCACACCTCGAGCTCGATCGCCCGCTGCTCCTTCGAGATCTTGCCGAGCTCACTGTTGTTCAAGAGCACGTGGGTGATGTTCATGCGGTGCTTGACCGCGGTGGTGACCTCGGCCAGGTACTGGCCGAAACCGCCGTCACCGGTCACCGCGACTACCGGCCGGCCACGGAATCGCGGATCGTCCTCCTGGGTCGCCGCCCAAGCACCCATCGCTGCCGGGTAACCGAAACCGATCGAGCCCAGGTATCCAGACATCAACACCGCATGGCGATCGCATTCGAAGTAGCGACCGAACGAGTAGGTGTTGTTGCCGACGTCGACGGCCACGATCGCGTCCCCAGGTATCTGGCGGTTCATCGCCGCGAACAGTGCCGCCGAGCTCACCCCGTGACCCGAGCTGTCGGCCGCCCGGCTCTCCTTCTCGGCGCGCCAGATCCGCCACCGCTCGGCGACCTCTGGCCGCTGATCGACCCGGCCGCCGCCACTGCCACCGCCGTCAACGCGGTCGCCGAGAGCATCGTGGAGCAGCCGACAGGTGACCCCAATCTCTCCCCACACCGGCACGTCGACGGCGTGGAACTTGCCGAGCGCGAGCGGATCGAAGTCGACCTGGATCGTTTTCTTGAAGGTGGTGATCCCGGTGTGGTTGCTGAACGACGCGCCAAACACCAAGAGCACATCGGACTCGTTCATGAACCAGCTCGCGACCGGCGTGCCACTGCGCCCGAGGACCCCGCAGCCGAGGGGATGGGAGTCGGAGATCAGGCCCTTGCCCTTGAAGGTGGT
>JAQBHE010000627.1:0-2617 GCA_032128015.1 Holophagae bacterium | reverse complement strand
GCGCCGGCCTGCGGCCGACGACGCAAGGATCTAGCCGCGACTGGAGCCATCCGAGGGGAATGCGGCTTCGGAATGACCGTCGTTGTCAGCTGCCCAACGCTTGCCGGTTTCGTCGCGGTCTCGCGGGCGGTGGAAGGTGCGTCACGATCCTCTCGAACTGCGCGGTTCCCTCGGGGATCTCGGGGTCGGGGAGGTCGTTCTGGTAACGCTTAGAAGCCGAGGCACGCATGTCCAGAAAGCGGAGTCAGTTCAAGCGAGCAGATTCGATCGACGACTACACCGAGCGGCCTCACGGTAGGGTTCGGCGGCAGCTCCAGGGTGTCGACGAGAAACCGAGTACGGGCTGGCATCACGAAGGGTCGTCCGGCCACTGGTGGCAGGACTCGACCGACGAGGTCGTGGTTGAGGACGCCGATGTCGATGGCGAGGGCGAGCTGAGCGCCGAGCTCTCCGACCTCCTGACCCGGCTGCGCAAGGAAAAGTAGCTCCGGCCGAGGGCTCGGTCCGAGCCTCCTCGTACTTCGTCCGCTCAATGGTCGATCAACGCCTGGGCCACGGTCTCGAGAACCTCGAACCGCGGCTCCCAAGCCGGCAGGATCATCACCTGGTCGAGGCCGGCCTCCTCGAGTCCTGCGAGGCGCTCGAGAAGCTGATCGCGGGTGCCGATCAGACAAGTGGTCTCGAGCAACCTGCGGGTGACGAACCGCTCCTCCTCCGGGAGCACCCAGCAGTTGTGACCGGCGTGCACTCGCTGGTGCAGGCGCTCCGCAGGAATCTGGTCGAGCATGGCGCGGTAGTCGTTCCAGACTTCGGCGACGTGGGGCGGGGGCGGCTGACCGAACTGGCGCCACTGGTCGTAGGAGTAGTGCAGCGCCGCCATCGCGAAGGCGCCGCATTCGCGTCTGATGCGTGGCGAGTCGACGGCTTCTCCGGGCTCGAGGACCGAGATCGTGGTCAACGCGGTGGTGGAGAACGAGCGGCGATCGAGGACGCGGCCGGCGCCGGCCGCGCCAGCCTCGATTGCCTGCCACATCCTTGCGAGAGAGCTTGGCACCGGCGGCAGGGCGAGCACCGCGCCGTCGCCGTGCTTGCCGGCGAGTCCGAGAGAGCGCGGACCGAAGCCCGAAACGTACAGCGGGATCGGATCCGCGAAGTTGACGAAACCTTGATCGGGCATCAGGTGGCGGATCGGCACCTCGCGGTCGCCGACCGTCAGTCGAGCCTCGTCTCCTGAGAGCAACGGGCGCAGCACCGACAGGTAGCGGTCGAGCTCGGCGATGCGTTGTGGCGGCTGCCCCATCATTCGCAGCGCGGTGTTGCCGGCGCCGACCCCGAGAAAGACCCGACCGGGAGCGAGCGCGTTGATGGTGGCGATCGCGGCCGCGGTCACCGGCGCTGGCCGGGTGCCGGTGACCGCCACTCCGGTGCCGATCCGAATCCGGGTCGTGCGGGTCGCCGCCAGCGCCAGCGTCGCGTAGCAGTCGGACCAGATCATCTGGCTGTCTGCCAGCCAGGCGCTCGCGAAACCGAGCGCTTCGGCGCGCGCGACGTAGTCGAGGTCGCCGATGTGCGAGGCAACGCAGACGCCGAGATCCATCATCGGGGCTCCGCGCGTGAAGCTAACACGGCTGCGACAAGCCGGGTCGGCTACTCCTCGCGCAGCGTCCGCAGGGGGTCGACGCGGGCGATCCGGTAGGCGGGAACCGTGCTCGACAACGCCGCGACGACGATCAGCAAGACGCTGGCGGCGAACAGCGCCGAGGGGTCGGTCGGTTCTACCGCGAACAGCAGACTGCGCAACGATCGCCCGACCCACAAGGAAGCGAGCAGGCCGATTCCCGCGCCGAGCATCACCACCGCCAGGGTCTGGCCGAGCACCAGACGGACCAGCCGCGATGGTGCGGCGCCTAACGCCATGCGGATTCCCATCTCGCGCTGCCGCCGCGCGACTCGATAGGCGACGACGCTCCAGATGGGGCGGCAAGCATCAGTGCGATCAGCGCGAACGAGGCGACCCGTGCTGTTCGCGAAGGCGGCGGGCGATCACTGACATCTCGGTCGCGGCGGCGGTCTCAGCGAAGCCGGGAGCAAGACGCCCGACCACACGCCAATTGTGGGCGGTTCGGTCGCTGGTGTCCGGGTAGATCTCCTTGGGTGTCCACAAGTCGGCGTCCTCGGGAAGCTCGACACCGGGCGGCAGAACTCCCACGACCCGATGGTCGACCCCCGAGACTTGGAGTCGTAGGGATTCGAGGTCGGCCGGGGCGCCGAGGACCTGGCGCCAGAAGCGGTCGCTCAGGACCACGGTGTCCGGGGCGTTCTCGGTCTGTTCCTCTTCGACGAAGGTCCGGCCGAGCTGGACCGGGACCGCAAGGGCCTCGAAGAAACCCCTGCCGACGAGGCTCTGCGTGGCCCGCACCGGCTCGCCGCCACCGAGTACGGTTGTCTCGTTGGCCTTCGAGAACAACGCCAGCTCCGCGAACGAGGTCGCTTGTGCCTTCCAGTCCTCGAAGTTCGGCGTCGAAACCCTCATCGAGCGACCGTGCTCGTCGACTTCCCACACCAGCATCAGCCGGTTCGCCTCGAAGAACGGCAGCGGCTCGAGCAGGATGCCGTG
>JAQBHE010000626.1:0-8246 GCA_032128015.1 Holophagae bacterium | reverse complement strand
CAAGCTCGGTCGCTACCCCCAGAAGGGATGTCGAGGTCTCGTTGCTCCGGGGGTAGCGGCCGAGCTTGGGCGGCCGACGGCAGCGCGAGCAGGCCTCAGGTTTCGGGAAGGTGCCGAATAAGGAGGATCTACCGCCCGCTCCGTGGATCGTCGTCGACCTGCGCCAACGACCGTCAGTACCGAGGCAGGCTACTGTCGACCTCGAGGCTCCAGGCGTCGATTCCGCCGGCGAGGTTGTAGGCCTCGCGGAAGCGGCGCTCGCGGAGCAGCCTCGTGGCGCGAGTCGAGCGCGGCCCGTGGTGGCAATGGACGACGATTCGGCGCTCGGGGTCGAGCTCCTCGATCCGCTGCTCGAGCTCGGCGATCGGAATCGCGATCGCGCCGTCGATGCGGCAGATCTCGCGCTCTGCCTCGGTGCGGACATCGAGCAGCAACGCGTCGCCGGCCGCCACCCAGGTGTAGGCCTCGACCGGTCCGACGTCGAGGTCGGCGTCGCCTTCGGTCTCGGTGCCCGGTGCCGGGACGCCGCAGAATTGGTGGTAGTCGATCAGCTCGGTCTGGGACGGGTGTTCCGAGCAGATTGGGCAGGCCGGGTCCTTGCGCAGCTTGAGCTCGCGGAACGACAACCGCAGGGCGTCGAACAACAGCAGCCGCCCGATCATCGGGTCGCCGACGCCGACGATCAGCTTGATCACCTCGTTGGCCTGCAAGCAACCGATGATCCCTGGCAGCACGCCGAGCACCCCGCCTTCGGCGCACGACGGCACCAGTCCGGGCGGCGGTGGCTCGGCGAACAGGCAGCGGTAGCAGGGACCGCGCGCGCCCCAGAACACTGCCAGCTGGCCCTCGAAGCGGAAGATCGAGCCGTAGACGTTGGGCTTGCCGGAGAGCACGCAGGCGTCGTTGACCAGGTAGCGGGTCGGGAAGTTGTCGGTGCCGTCGACCACCAAGTCGTAGTCGGCGAACAGCTCGAGTGCGTTCGAGGAATCGAGCCTCGTCGCGTGGGGCACCAGCTCGATGTGGGGGTTGACCTCGCGCAGGCGGTCGACCGCGGCGTCGAGCTTGGGACGGCCGACGTCGCTCTGACCGAACAGCAATTGGCGGTGGAGGTTCGACTCGTCGACGACATCGAAGTCGACCAGGCCGAGGGTGCCGACGCCGGCGGCGGCGAGGTACATGCCGGTGGGCGACCCGAGGCCGCCGGTTCCCACCAGCAGCACCCGCGCCGCCTTGAGCTTGCGCTGGCCAGTGGTGCCGACCTCGGGCAGGATCAGGTGACGGCTGTAGCGCCGGATCTCGGGCGGCGTCAGCACGGGCAAACCGTCAAGACTGTCGCTACTGGCGCCATTGTCCGAGCCGCCGGCGATCGAGGGGATGATGGTCAGGGTATCGCCGGGCGCCAGCGTCGTCTTCGCGCGGTCGAGGAAGCGCACGTCCTCGTCGTTCTTGAACAGATTCACGAAGCTGCGCAAGGCGCCGTCTTGGTCCAGGAGGTGCGGCGCGAGTGCGCGGTGCGATTCCACCAAGCGCTCCATCGCCTCGCCGACCGTGCCGGCCTCGACGACGACCGCGCCCTGGCCGTCGCAGAACGCGCGCAGGGGGGTGGGGATTTCTATGGTCACGCTCATTTTCGTACTCCAAAAGTCTCGGTTCGGCGACTGGTCCGGTGGACTCGGTCTACCTTGGGTCATCAACAAGTCGCGGTGGCCTGTTCCGCCACAGCCAATTCCTCGGGCGCGAAGCCCGAGCGATCGTCGAGCAGGCGCCAGCTCCGGCGGTCGACCGCTCGACCATCGTGCACCGAGACGATCAGGTAGCTGGTGCGCGGCCAGGCGTGATCGCGATCGAACTCGCTCGGGACCGCCGGATGGTCGGGGTGCGAATGGTAGTAGCCGACGATCTCGAGACTGTCGGCGCGCGCCACGCGCTCGGCGGCGAGGATCGCGCGCGGGTCGATCTCGTAGCGGTTGTGCTTGGCCTCGGGCTCCCGGGTGTTCTCGCCGGCGATCACGCGCTCGACCGTCCCGCCCTCGTGATCCCGGCGCGCTTCACGTCGACCGACCAGGATGCCGCAGCACTCCTCGGGGTAGGCGCGCTCGGCATGGTCGATGATCGCGCGCTCGTCTTCGGCGCGCAGGCGAAGGACGGTCACGGCTCGTCCCAGAACGAATCCGAGAGGTACTTCGTGGCGTCGTCGCACAGCACCGTGACCACCGTCCCAAAGTCGAGTCCGGACGCGATGTCCAACGCGACTTCGACATTGGCCGCAGCCGAGATTCCCACCAAGAGGCCCGCCTCGCGTCCGAGCTTACGCAGCCGGTCGTAGGCGCGCTCGGTGGCAATCGTCCGCTGCTCGTCGGCGAGCTCCGAGTCGTAGATCGCCGGCACGATCGCCGACGCCATGTGCTTCATGCCTTCGAGGCCGTGGAACGGTCCGTCGGGTTCTACCGACACCAAGCGCGCCTCGGGCGCGACCTCGCGCAGGTAGCGTCCGACCCCGACGAAAGTTCCGCTGGTGCCCAGCCCGGCGACGAAGTGGGTGATCGCGCCGCCGGCCTGGGTCCAGATCTCGGGGCCGGTAGTGCGGTAATGCGCCCGCCAGTTCTCGGGGTTGGAGTACTGGTCGAGGTAGGCGTAGCGCTCGGGCTCGGCTTGGGCGAGCCGTTTCGCTTCGCGGATCGCGCCGTCGCTGCCCTCGAGCGGGTCGGTGAGCACGATCTCGGCACCGTAGCCGTGGAGCAGACGCTGGCGCTCGCGGCTGGCGTTCCTGGGCAGGCACAGCGTGACCCCGAAGCCGAGCGCCGAGCCGAGCATCGCGTAGGCGATCCCGGTGTTGCCCGAAGTGGCGTCGAGTAGCCGGCGTCCGCCGCCGAGGCTGCCGTCGGCGAGGGCCGCGCGCACCATCGCCAGCGCCGGGCGGTCCTTCACCGAGCCGCCGGGATTCAGATACTCGGCCTTGGCGAGCAACCGAACGCCCGGGGTGGCGACCAGGTGAGAGAGGTCGATGAGCGGCGTGTTGCCGATCAGGTCGACCAGCTGGCGCGCCGGCTCGAGGCAAGGATCGGCGATCCGCAAACCGTCCGCTCTACGGGGACGGGACGGGCGATCGCGCAATTGGGAGATGGATGCCAAAGGGACTCCGATCGAATCGCGCCGCGCTGGCGACGCCGGGCTAAGGTGAATCGCGCCGCATAGCGGCGCCGGGCTCTCTGGTCGGGAGGGGTGCGGGACCGGCTCGCTCAGCGCGAGGCGACCCGCCTGCTACAGATGCAGCAGTGCGGGCGGCGCGCGAGCAAGATAGGAGCCTTCACGAGCTCACAGTATGGCGGAGGCGCCGGGCTGTCAAGCGATGCCTCGAGAGAGGCCTGGCGCTGTGGGATGATCACTTCGATGCGTGTGGTCTCGCTCGCCTGCTCAAACACCGAGATCGTGTGCGCGCTCGGCGCCGCCGATCTCCTGGTCGGGATCGACGACCACTCCGACTTTCCGGTCGAGGTCGTTGGGCGGCTGCCACGGGTCGGGCCGGACCTCAACCCCGACATCGACCGGGTGCGAGCACTCGAGCCCGACCTGGTTCTGGCGACCCTCACCGTGCCCGGTCACGAAAGGGTGGTCGCCGAGCTCGAAGCGGCGGGTCTGCCGTACCTCGCGCCCGAGCCGCTGTCGATTGCCGATGTCTACCGTGACATCCGTGACATCGGCAGGGCGATCGGTCGCGAGGCCGAGGGTGAGCGGGTCGCCCGCGATCTCGAGCGCTCGCTCGCCCCGCTGTCGCCGCCGGTCGAGCGGCCGAGCATCCTCGTCGAGTGGTGGCCCAAGCCGGTGATCGCGCCCGGGAGATCGAGCTGGGTGAACGAGCTGATCGAGCGCGCGGGCGGTCGCAACCCGCTCGGCGGTGAGGACATCAAGAGCCGACCGCTAACCGATGCCGAGGTGCGAGCGATGGCCCCCGACGCGTTCGTGCTGTCGTGGTGCGGAGTGGCGCCCGAGAAAGTTCGTCCGGACGTCGTCTACACCAACTCCGAGTGGCAGGGTCTCGAGGCGTTACGCGAGCGGCGGGTGTTCTGTGTGCCCGAGGCGTTTCTCGGCAGGCCGTCGCCGCGGTTGGCCGAGGGGTACCGAGCGTTGTGCACCGTGGTCGAGGCGGTGAGTGTTGGAGGGGCAGCGAGCGGCTCGTAGGCTGGCAACGCGCCACCGCCGGCCTCCGCTGTCACGATACCGTCGCGCGGACTCTCGAGGAGCGAAGGGACTCTGGCCGGCTACCAAACCCGGCGGATCGGATACTCGTCGAATCGATCGTCGCTGCTCACGATCTCGAGGTCCTCTACGATCGCCTGTGCGACGAGCAGCCGATCGAACGGATCTCGGTGATCACCGAGCTTCAAGCGTTCGACGACCAAGGCGTGCTCCGCGGTGACTGGCAAGGTGGAGGCGCCAATGGCTTTGCATTGTGCGGTAAGGAGCTGAGGAAGCGGGACCCCGAGGCTGAGCTTTCCAAGATTCGACTTGATCGCCATCTCCCAGATGCTGGCGGCGCTAAGCCGAAGCTCGTGCTCCACGCTGGACAGGACAGCCCGCAAGGCCCGACTCATGCGCCGGTCTCCAGACGCGAGCCATAGGAAGACGTGGGTGTCGAGAAGGAAGCGTCGCCTGACAGCGCCGCTTTCGCTCATCGGTAGTCGTCGAAGTCCGGGAGCGGAGCGTCGAAGTCGGCCGACATCTCGATGAGTCCCTTGGCGGAGCCAAAGATGCGGGCAGGCCGTGCCGATGTCAGAGGAACGAGCCGTACCAGCGGTTCCCGTCCGCGGGCGATCACGATGTCCTCGCCCTCGACTGCCTCGCGCACCAGCCGCGACAGGTGCGTTTTCGCCTCGTGGATCGTTACCGTCTTCACGCGTCAAGGCTAGTCTAGTCAGATAACTAAGTCAACTCTGATCGAACCTGTATGTGCTTCGACGAGCTCGACCGCCTCGGCGAACAAGGCTCGAGCCGGTCACGGCTGATCGAAAGAGCGATCGAGGAGTTCATCTCCAGGCGGCGCCCCGAGGAACGAGATGCGCGAGATCTCGCGACTCTGGACGAAGTCGCCGAAGAGCTGAACGAAGAGGTTGAGGACGTCCTGTCGTATCAGAGTCGGTGAGGCCGGCGTGACGAGAGGTTGGGCGCACGCGGTCCCGGGAAGCGCATCGGATCAAAGCGAAGAACGGCACGCTGGCGTGCCCTTCTGGGGGTAGCGGCCGACGGCTCGGCCGCTCGGGAAGTGGCGGACGTATGTTCCCTTCCGGGGGTAGCGGCCGAGCTTGGGCGGCCGACGATCGAGCGAGGCGCCAGCGGCGATCCAGTCGCGGACCTAGAAAGCAAGAACGCCACGCGCCTACATCAGCGGGGTGCCCTGGCAAGGGGATCCATCGCGACGTTGTTCAACGACGATCGCGAAGCTGCGTCAAGACCTCATCCGCCGAGAGCAGCTCGACCTCGCCAGCCCCGATCTGCCTGACCCGCTCTTCCGCCTCCTCGAGCCACAACCCCTCGATTCGTTTCTCATCCACATCTTCGGCCGACTCGAGGCTCCGGATCAGAAGACTGGTGAGCTTGGCACGTCGCTCCGGTACCATGCCGAGCGCGGCCTCTTCGAGATCTGCGGGATCGATGCTCATCGTGGCGCTGTCGCTTGTATCTCTTGGCGCTCCCGCTGCGCCGGCTCGATCCGGGTGGTTGGGGCCCGGAACCGCCTTCAAGGCGGATCTGGGCCTTGATCGCGAGGCGCCCCTGGAACGAGATGAGGGAATCCAAGCTCTTCGAGCAGTGGAGCTGCCTCCCGCAAGGGCCGAGTCCGGGTGCAGGCGTTGGTCTCGAGTCGCCCGTCGCGCTCCGTGGTGAAGAACAGGTACCGCTCTGCGATCTTGAAGGAAGGGCTGCAGTAGCAGCAGCCGTTGTCCGTGCTGAGCTCCACCTGGAGACCTGGCTTTCCCTTGAGCACGTGCTCGACATCGATGCTGACAACGATGTTGCTGACCCCCTCGATCTCGCTGACGACTTCGAGTCTCCACACCTGACCGATGAAAATGGCGGCCGATCGATCGCGCTCCTCGACAAGCGTAGGGTCCGCGCAACTGCAGGCGTGAGCGTCGCTCGGTACGAGGGCCGAGAGAACCAGCACAGCGCTAGCCAGCAGCGGTTTCATGCTCTCAACTCTACGAGCACAGGTACGGACTCATCAAGCAGAACCCGTACGTCCCACGACCAGTTCCTCCGCGGTCCCAAGGACCGTCGAGGCCTGGTCGCGCTGGACCGAGGGGAAGGCGTCAAGGAACTCGTCCAGGCTGTCCCCTGCCGCCAGGAATTCAAAGAGAATCCGCACAGGTACGCGAGTACCGGCGAACACGGGCGTGCCTCCCAGTATCTCCGGGTCGACGTGAACTGCTGGAGAAATCTGCTGCATTGGTGCGGTTCCCCTGAAACGAGGGTACCTCCGCTCCTCGCGGTTTTGTTGACCAGATCGTACAGCACCAGTGTCCATTCCGGGGGTAGCGCCCGGCTTCGGGCGCGCCGACGCTTGGGCGGCCGAGTGAGGAGTTGTTGGGGCGTACGCATTGCTGCGAATAGGTCGTCCTGTCGAGCGGGCGCACGGTGTGTCTTCTCGTTCGAGCGCGGCGGGATTGCCGACGTTCTAGTGAGGTTGCGTACGTCCGACTCCGCCTTCGGCTCCGTCGACGTCCTTCACCTCACGGCGGTCGTTGCGGCGTCGGCCTCCGGTCGCCGACGATAGGAGCTCGCTCGGTCGTCGGCCGCCCAAGTGTCGGCGCGCCCAAAGTCGGGCGTTACCCCCAGAGGAGCCCGAGGCCGTCGATGAACGAGGCAGTTCGCTCCTCGCCGGTAGACCACGGCTGCCATTCCTGGTGCCTAGCCGCCTTCTCCGCCGATCTCGTCGTCCTCGGCCTCGCCGGTGAAGGCACTGCTGTCGAGCTCCCAGCTCTCGAGCTTCTGCTTCTTGACCCCGATACCGTGCTCGACGAGGAGGTCGATGAGCTTGTGGCCGTCGATCAAGGTGATCGGAGAGGCGCCGCGCTCGATCGCGACGTCGGAGGTGCCCTTCGAGAATCCGCCGGTGGTGATGATCGTGCCGCGCACCGCGTCGAAGCGGTGGAGGGTGCCGCGGAGCTGGTCGAGGACCGGGCGGCTGATGTTGCCCCTCACTCGCTTCACCTGGACCACCTCGCGGATGTCGGTGATCCCGAGCTGGATCTTGGCCACCACATCGACGCCCTTGTCGTTGGTCGGCGCGGTCACTTCGACGTCTTCGTAGCCCATCTCCTCGAGCAGGCGCTTGATCAGGTGCTCGAAGGCGTACGGGTCCATGTCGAGCAGCAGCCCGTGAATCGAATCCCGCACCTGGAGCTTTTGTTCCTGGAGGAGCCGGCGGATCTCCTGGTCGTGCGGAGGCGGCTCGTCAGGTCCCTCGACGCCGAGGATCTCGAGGTAGCGGAGGCCCGCGGGGGTGATCGCGTGAGCCCGCCCGAAGCGCTCGACCAAACCGCGTTGGATCAGGTTGCGAAGCCGAGCCCACAGCGCGGCGGAAGCGGCCGACTCGGAGCGGATTCGCGATTCCGTCGCCAGGTAGCCTTGCCATGTCTCGAGAAGGTCGGCCCGTGCCGGCGTCCCGAGGTCGGCGACGAGGGCGAGGATCTTGCCGAGGCCCTCCTCGCGGTCGATCTCTTGGACTACTGGCCCGTCGGGCGAGGCGATGAACTCGCGCCCGTGCGTGGAGATCTCGAGGCGACCATCGGCGCCATCGGCCAGAAGATCGTAGTTCGTCGCGAGGAGCCAGTTTCCCGTGACGTGGCGAGGGTTGACCTGCTTGCCGCTTCCCTCCCAGGTGCGCCGCGCGAGCTCGGCTGTGCCGCCGTCGAGGCGCTCGCCGATCCAGCGGTCCGGATCGGACCAATCCACGTTGCTCTGCGGCGTCCCGCTCAGGGCGAAGATGGCCGCCCGCATCCCGGTGACGTCCGAGCGCCGCGCCCCGGCCCAGGCTGGGAGCACCGCCCGCGTGTGGTCGTAGAGCGGGTAGTGAGGAACGAACGCGTGAGCATGGACGCTGGCGGCGATCGGCCCCGCTTCGAGCTGGCCTTCTTCGAGCCAACGCCGGAGACCGAAGACGCCGGGCTTGGTGCGGATGAAGGGACTCTGGTCTCCGTGGCGGTTGAGCGAGGAAGTGATCTGGGCGTTCATCGACGCCCAGGGAGTCT
>JAQBHE010000625.1:0-3920 GCA_032128015.1 Holophagae bacterium | reverse complement strand
CCGGAGCTCGGTCGACGCCGAGTAGCCGGTCGCCATCGGATAGAGCTTCTCGAGGATCGCCTGGTACGAGTCTTGTTCCGTCGAGCCATCGGCGAGCAGATCCGCCGTGAGCGCCGCCAGGCCTTCCTTGCCGCGCGGGTCGTTTTGCGAGCCGACCTTGACCCACAGGTCAAAGGCGATGAACGGCGACCCCGGCTCGGCCAGAGTCACGGTGCCGGCGACCGCGCCCCCTCCACCGCGCCCGGGACCACAGCCTTGGCCAATCATCATCATGAGCATCGAGAGCAATCCCAGAGCTGCCGCTCTCGCGCGGAATCGAGAGACCTGGTATCGAACATTGCCGATCACGCCCCACCGCCCTTCTGGATCAAGGTGACGATCGTCCTCCCAGGATCCGCGAGGATCGCGCGCGCAGCAGCCTGCACGTCCTCGGCGGTCACCGCCTCGAGGGTGCGGTAGTAGTCGTCGATCGCTTCGATACCGCCGGTCGAGACCTCGGCTTCGATCAGCCCGAAGGCGACCCCGCGGGCGGTCTCGAGCCCCATCAAGAACCCGTACTTCATGTTGCTCTTGGTCGCCTGCAGCTGGACTGGGTCGACCGGTTGATCGCGCGTGCTCGCGGCCGCAGCGAGCAGCTCGGCTTCGACCGCCTTCAAGTCGGCCGGGTCCGAGACCATCGCGGTCAGGCTCACCACCGCCGGATCCCGGGCCAGACCGAACGACGCGTTGAGGAATTGGACCCGCTGCTGCTCGATCACCAGGCGGCGGTAGATCGCCGAGTTGGGACCGAAGCCGACCCGGCCCAAGACTTCGGTCGCGACTGCCTGGCGATCGGTCGCGCTCCACGCCGGCGCCCGCCAATTCACGGACACGATCGGCAGGGTGCGACCGGGGTACTCGACCGTGCGCTCGCGGGGCGCGGTCTGCGGCGGCTCGGCGGGAACCTCCGGCGCCTGGTAGCCCGGTTGCCAGTCGCTGTAGTACTTGCGGATGAGCGATTCGGCCGCCGCGGGATCGAAGTCCCCGGCGATCACCAACACTACGTTCTCGGGTCGGTAGAAACGCCGGTAAAACGACAGGCTGTACTCGAAAGCCTCGGGCATGCGCCGCACGTCGGCCTCGAACCCGATGGTCTGATGGCGGTAGGTGTGGTGCTCGAAGACGGCCTCTCGAGTCGCCCGATCGAGCACCGCGAAGGCGCTGGCGGCACTGTTCTGGTACTCGCCGAGCACCGCCCCGGCCTCGGTGCGAAAGCCGGCCTCGTCGTAGTCGAGGTTCTGGAAACGGTCCGACTCGAGGTCAACGATCGCTTCCAGGTACTCGCTTGCCGCAACCAGGTGGTAGACCGTGAAGTCGTTGCTGGTGGAGGCGTTGCGCGCCGCGCCCATCTTCTCGGTCACGCCGTCGAAGTTTGGATACTTCTTGGTGCCTCGAAACATCATGTGCTCGAAGAAGTGGGCGAACCCGGTCATCCCCTTCTCCACCTCGTCACGCGAACCGGTGCGCACCAGGGTCACGTAGGCGACCTGGCCCGGCGCGCCGGCCTGGATCAGGTAGGCGCGCAGGCCGTTGTCGAGCTCGAGCCGCCGAAACTCGAAGGGGAAGATGCCGCCGCCATCGACCGCACTGGCGGGGGCGACGGATATCAGGACAGCGACAGCGAACAACGAGGCGGTGAAGGTCTTCATCGATTCTCCGAAGCTGGTTCGGCCAGAGGGGAGCGGCTGGCGAGGTACTGAAGCAACCGCGACGGCCAGCTACACTTGGCGGCAGGCCAACGCCTGAGATCGGGTAGCGGCTCAGAGCCACTACCTGAGAGGCCCATAGGATATCCCCTACGGATCGGCGCCCCGCGATCCCGACTCGGCACCTGAGGTCCGTCATGCAACAACCCGTCGCCCGCGTCCTCAACTTGGTCGACCCCGACTCGCAACACCTCGAGGGTCTGACGCTCGAAGCTGCCGAGGCTTTGCTTGCAACCGAGCGCCCCGAGGCGGCGCTGGCAATCCGCGGCTCGTTCGCCCTGGTGACCCGGGTCGGAGAGCGAGTCCTGCTCGCCCGCAGCCTCGATCGTCCGCTCCGCTACTTCCTCGCCAAAGAGACCTCGGGCCCGATGCTGATCGTCGCCGACCGCATCGATGACATCGCGCGCCAGCTCGAGGCCCTGGGCTACAGCTCTCAGTTCCACCCTTCGTACACCCGGATGGTCCCCGCCCACCACACGACCACCCTGCGGCTGATCGGCTGCCCCGACCCCAACCCGGTGCACCGCCGCTTCTTCGACCCGCCGCGCGCAGTGCTGCCCGCCGACCTCGATGTGATCGGCGAGCGCTACGTCGGCGCGCTGCTCGAAGAAGTGCGCGGTTGGGTCGCCGCGCGCTCGCAAACCGAGCCGCGCGAGCCGATCGGGGTGCTGTTCTCGGGAGGCATCGACAGCGGCGCGGTGCTGCTCGCGGTCTACCGCTCGCTCCTCGACCTCGGCCAATCCCCGTCCCGGCTCAAGGCATTCACCCTGGCGGTCGGCGCCGACGCGGCCGACTCGGCACAAGCCCGCGAGTTCTTGCGTCGCACCGGGCTCGAGATGCTGGGCGAGGAGATCGAGGTGCCTGCGTCACGGCTCGACCCCTGGCGCGCGATCGAAGTGATCGAGGACTACAAACCGCTCGACGTCGAGTGCGCGACGGTCGCCCTGGCTCTGCTCGGCGGCATCCGCGAGCGCTACCCGACCTGGCGCTTGGTCACCGACGGCGACGGCGGCGACGAGAACCTCAAGGACTACCCGATCGAGGAGAACGCCGAGCTCACGATTCGCAGTGTGGTCTCGAACCGGATGCTCTACCAGGAAGGTTGGGGAGTCGACGCGATCAAGCACTCGCTCACCTACAGCGGCGGCATGTCGCGAGGCTGCGTGCGCACCTGGGCGCCAGCGCGAGCGCTCGGCTTCGAAGGGTTTAGCCCGTTCACTCGGCCGGCGGTGATCGCAGTCGCCGAGGCGATCCCTTTCGACCAGCTCACCGAGGGCTCCACTGACAAGCTCTACTGGCTCAAGGGTGAGGTAGTCCGACGCGGATTCGCGCGGTTGCTCGACATCGACTTTCCGGTCTACGAAAAGCGTCGGTTTCAGCACGGCGCAGCAGCGGCGTCGGTAGTCGAAGAGCGCTTCGGCGCGTCCGAGTCGAGCTACCGGCAACACTTCCTGAGCCGAGCCTGGTTGAGCGGAGACGTCCTCGGCCTGCACGCCAGCGGTCCGTGAGCCAGAGCGGCGACGGCGGCGCCCCGAGCCGGCAGAGCGCGCGCATTCGAGGACTTCGCCCTCGCGTGGAGCCGGCAGACCCCTTCCGGTCCCATGGCCTGGTCATCGACCGCGAGCGCTCGGCCAGAGGTCCGCGAGCGACCGCCACGCTGTTTCTGGCCGGCGCCGAGTGTCCTTTCACTTGCGTCCACTGCGACCTGTTCCGCTTCGCGACCGCAGGCGCCGCTGCGCCCGGCGCGCTGGTGCGCCAGGTCGAAGCCGCGCTGCCCGAGATCTCCGACACCGTCGAGCTCCTGAAGCTCTACAACGCCAGCAACTTCTTCGAGCCCCGGGCGGTGCCCGAGGCCGACGAGGCGGCGATCGCGGAAAAGCTCGACCGCTTCGCCACGGTCACCGTCGAGTGTCACCCGAAGTTGCTTCTGGGAGACCGCGGCTGGGACCGATGTCAGCGCTTTCAAGCGGCGCTTGGGGGCGAGCTCGAAGTCGCGATGGGTCTCGAGACCGCGAATGCCACGGCGCTCGCTCAGCTCAACAAGCAGCTCGCGCTCGAAGACTTCGAGCGCGCCTGCGAGCGGCTCCGCGCGCAGAGCATCGCGATCCGGGTGTTCGTGCTGATCGGCGCCCCGTTCGTGCCCGAGGCGGCGGCCGAGGGCGCGGTTCTCGAGAG
>JAQBHE010000624.1:0-23959 GCA_032128015.1 Holophagae bacterium | reverse complement strand
CGGCGGGTGTCGACCCGGGGCGGGCGGGAGTGCTCGCTGGTCATTGCTGAGGAACGATGGTCACTCGGCATCGGCGGTCTGCGCCGCTTGCCAGAGCTCACGATACTTGGCCCGAACGCTCGCATCGAGCTGCTCGGCGAGCTCTTCCGGCAGACCAGCTGCGCGGACCAACTCGAGGACGTCGGCCAGGTCCTTCAAACGGTGCGGCGCCGACAGGCCCGAAGCAAGCTTGAGCTCGATCAGTGTGTGAACCGGCAGATAAGCGCCACTGCTACCGCGCTCGGCGACATCGCCCGGCTCCGGAAACACGACCGGCTTGGGTTTGCGATCACCCGGGAACTCGCCGCTCAACAGGATGTCGATGTCAACGCCATTGACGGTATCGCGGAGCCCCTTGCTGCCTGGGAACTTCTCCACGTAGCCGCGGCCGAGTACCCGTTCCTTGAGAGCCTCCAGGCCTTCACGGGCCAGCAGGATGTCGACGCCGACGGTTACTCGACGGTAGCCGTACTGGTTGAGTGCCATTGCGCCAGCAATGGCATACAGTATTCCAGCGTCGTCGAGTATGCCGGTGAGCTTGACAAGAGCGCGGTGAACTCGGTCATCGGCCATGAAGAACTGCTCCGCCTCCTCGACTCCGGCCCAGAATCGAGCTTCTCGTTCTGGGTCGACCGTTACGCTCATTCGACGCCTCCCGCGCACTCGTGACCTGCCTGCCCGTCGGCAATCGGTGTAGTGCGGAGTGTGGGGGCGGTATGGCGCTTGCGCCGGCCGCAGGCGCCCCGGCGACTCACTCGGCCAGAAGGAGTTCGATGAACCCGACGATCTCGCCGAGATCGGCCGTCACGACGTCCCAGATGATGTCGTGGTCCACCGAGGAGTAGCCGTGCACCAGACGATTCCTCATGCCGACGATCTCACGCCAGGGCACATCCGGCGCCCGTTCTCTGGTCGCAGCTGAGATTTTGCTGGCCGCCTCGCCCACCACCTCGACGAATCTCTCCAGGGCTGCCGCGAGAACGGGGTCTGTGTCCAGGTCATCGCGGCTCTTGCTCGAGATCGCGCTAATCGCCAGCTTCGCATGCGCGACCATGTCGCGGAGGAGCGCCTCGTCTTCAGGCGGCCTCATAAAGGGGCACAGCCTCGTCAACCACTCGTTCCACGAAGAACGGACTCAGGAAGGCCCGAGTGTTCAGGTCGACCTCCCGGCCCATGAGCTGCGAAAGCTCGTTCTGGATCGTGATGAATCGCAGACCCACACGACGCCCGAGCTCGAATTCGACCAACACGTCGATGTCGCTGTCCGGTCTCAGCTCCCCTCGTGCCGCCGAGCCGAAAACGGCGAGCCGCCGGATGCCATGGCGCCGGCAAAGCGCAGCCAGAAGGTCTTGATCGATGTCGATGACCGATCGCATTCCCTGATTCTAGCTCCCGTTCTGCGGATCTCGACGTACTGAGTCTTCGAGCGTCGCGAGAGTGGAGTCGATTGCGACCCCCATCCTCACGCTACCGTTGAGATCGAGCTTGTTGGATAGGTCGAGGCGGTTTGATGGTTCTAGACCGCCGTGTGCGCGGTATCCAGTCTGCCTCGCCTCAACGGCCCGGCCAGTCGACCTCTCTGCGGTCTGAAAAAGCTCGCGCGCCTTCCCTTCGGTCCTCCGAGTTCATGACCCTCGTCTGCACCTCGTTGGTGATCTGGTCGACGGAGTTGTAGTCGAGAGCGGCGGCACGCACCATCGATTCCTTCATCCCCTGCACCGCCACCGGGCTGAGGCCGCAGATCCTGCGCGCCACCTTCTCGGCCTCCGCCATCAGATCCTCGGCCGGGACGATCTTGTTGATCAGGCCCACCTGATACGCCCTCTGCGCGCTGATCCGTTCAGCCTGAAGCAGGAGCTCCGAGGCGATCGCCCACGGCATCATCTTGGGGAACCAACCGGCCGGGATGGTCGCGATGCCCCACTGCGGCTCGGGCAGCCAGAAGCTCACGTCCTCGGTCGCGATGCGGATATCGGCGTCCATGGCGATCCACATGCCGTAGCCGACGACGTGGCTGTGCAGCGCCGCGACGATGGGCTTGTAGAGCCCCTGCGTCTGACTGATGTCGGGGAACCGGCCCGTGTAGCTGTAGCGCTCCGTCGGGGCGCCGCCGGAGAGGTCCGCCCCAGCACTGAAGCACCGCCCGTGCCCCGACAGGATGGCGACGCGAAGCTCCGGATTGTCCCGAAAGCTCGCCCACGCCTGGCCCAACTCCTCGTGAAGCTGCGCGTTCATCGCGTTGAGCTTCTTCGGCCGGTTCAGGGTGACGTAGGCGATGCCGCCCTTCTCCTCGTACTCGATCGTCTCGAAGTCCATGAGTCTTCTCCCCGCTGCGCTGAATGTGGCGCCGTTCGCGATCGACCGAATCTACCCGTTCCCGACCCGGTAGCGCACCACGCCCACAGCGTCGATGCCCAGAGAGATCCCGGCAACCGGCCCTCGGGATGTAGGATCGGCCCTCGAATACGATACGATTCCAGGCTCCACGGTTCGGGCCAGGTAAGGAGAGACCCATGAAGCAGCGTAGATCATTCGTCGCGCTCATCACCGTTTTCGCAGCGAGCGCCGCCTTGGCAGCGCCCCCCGCCAACAACACGAACGACACCGCCCCAGCGACCTGGGCCGAGGACGTGGCTCCCATCGTCTACCGGAACTGCGTTTCCTGCCATCGAGCCGGACAGACGGCGCCGATGTCGCTGATGACCTACGCGGAGGCCCGCCCCTGGGCGAAGTCGATCCGCCTCGCTACCACCGAGCGCATCATGCCGCCCTGGTTCGCCAACCCCGAGCACGGCAAGTTCGTCGAGGATTCGACGCTCACCGACGCCGAGATCGACACCCTGAGCCGATGGGTGGCTGCGGGCGCGCCCGCAGGCGACCTGTCGAAGGCGCCGGAACCGCCGGTCTTCACCACCGAGTGGAAGGCCGGCGAGCCCGACGCGATCTTCGTCGCTCCGTCCTTCGAGGTCGCCGACGACATCGAGGACCACTATCAGTGGCTCGAGGTCGGAAACCCGGTCGCCGAGGAGCGTTGGATCAAGGCGCTCGAGGTGCAGCCCGGCCTCATCGCGTCGGTGCACCATCAGCTCACCTACTTAGCACCCCCCGACGCCACGCTCGAGAGCGTGCAGCGGGGCGCCGGCGCCCTCGACCTCACCTTCGTGGGCGGCTGGGGCCCGGGCGTCGCACCTACGACTTTCGCGGATGGCCACGGCATGCGCATGCCGCCCCACAGCAAGATCTTCTTTCAGATGCATTACCACAAGACCCCGGGGCCGGGGACCGGCGGCACCGACCAGACCAAGATGGGGCTCCACTTCTACAAGGAGAAGCCCGAGAACGTGGTGACCACGTTGTGGCTGGTGGATCCCGCTCTCAACATCCCGCCGGGCGAGGCTAACTACAAGTCCTGGTCGTCGTTCACCACCGAGCACGAAGCGGTGCTCTTCGACCTCACCCCGCACATGCATTTGCGCGGCAGGTCGATGGTCTTCACCGCCGTGTACCCGAACGGCGAGAAGGAGATCCTGCTCGACGTGCCGCGCTACGACTTCAACTGGCAGCTCACCTACACCCCGACTGAGCCGAAGGTGATCCCGGCCGGCACCACGATCCGCGTCGACGCGGTGTTCGACAACTCGGCAGACAACCCGTCGAACCCCGACCCGACGGCCGTCGTGCGCTTCGGCGAGAAGACGACCGACGAGATGATGGTCGGATTCATCCACTACACCTTCTCCGACAAGAGCCAGCAGGTGGACATGCCGACCTTCATCGTCCCCGATGAGCTGAAGGTGCAGGTCGAGCAGATCCGGAAGCTCCGCCAGCAGCAGCGGGAGGCCAAGGCGGCCGAAGGTAGCGTCGACGGGCGCTAGTCGACGAAGGGTTCGCCTTTTTCTTGGCCTCGACCGCCTACGGAGGGTGTCTGCTCCGCCGCTTCGGGGGTTCGTAGTCCCACGGACTCGCCTCGTAAGAAAGGCGACGACCCCAACGGCCGTGGCACGTCCGGAGGGCACCGCTACGCCGCGCCGAATCGTGTTCCCGACGCGACATCGCCTGTGGTACTGTGTTCTCATGAGTGGGACGCCAAGCGTCGTCGTGGGAGATCGAGGTCGAATCGTGATCCCGGCCGAGGTTCGTGAACGAGCTGGCCTCGAAGAAGGTACGGTGTTGTGTGTCCTAGAAACGCCGGGCGGGCTCGTGTTGATGAGCCGAGAGCAGCTCCGCCAGCGGGTGAGAGCCAACCTCGCCGGGCTCGATCTCGTGGGTGAGCTGCTCGCCGAGCGACGCGCCGAAGCCGACGAGGAGGACGCGGCCTGAACGTCATGGACGCGTCAGCGCTGCTTTCTTTCCTGCAAGGGGAGGACGGTGCCGAAGTGGTCGAGGGGGCATTGAACGCGGGAGCTACCTGCGCCGCCACGAACTGGTCTGAGGTGGCTCAGAAAGTCCTCGGCGCCGAGCGCGATTGGGGACTGGCTCGAGCCCTCTTGCTGAGCTACGAGCTGACAGTCGAGCACGTGACCGAGGGCGACGCGGAATGGGCGGCGCGACGATGGACTCGGGGCGAGGGCCTGTCCTTGGCCGATCGGCTCTGTCTCGCTCTCGGCGAGCGTACCGATGGAATCGTGTGGACAGCGGACCAGGCCTGGGGAATGAAGGGACGAATTCGCCAGATCCGGTAGCCGGCGACCGCTCCGTTCGGAGGGGGCACGGGTAAGCTCGCACCAATGGACAGCACAGCGATGATTGCCGTCGCGGTCGTGGTTCTCGCCTACGGCTTGTTCTCGAAGCGTCTCGAGGGCGGAATCGTCACCCCGCCGATGTTCTTCGTCGTTGCCGGTCTGCTGATCAGCTCGGAAGCGCTTGGCGTGGTCGACGCGGAGAAGGGCGCGGAGGCAGTGCATCTCTTCGCCGAGCTGACCCTGATCCTGATTCTCTTCACCGACGCAGCCCACATCGACCTGGCCGGGCTGCGCCGCGGTGCCGCGCTGCCATGGCGCCTCCTCGCCATCGGCATGCCGCTCACCATCCTTCTCGGCACGGTCTTCGCCAGATGGCTCTTCCCTGGGCTCAGCTGGTTCGACGCGGCGCTGCTCGCTGCGGTGCTGGCGCCGACCGACGCCGCGCTCGGCCAGGCGGTGGTCAGCCATCCGGCGGTTCCCGGACCGATCCGCCGCGCTCTCAACGTCGAGAGCGGCCTCAACGACGGCATCGCCTTGCCGGTGGTCTTGATCCTCGCGTCGTGCGCCGAGTCGATGGGTCATGGTGACCTCCAGCCGTGGATCGGCTTCACCGCACGGCAAGTCGTTCTCGGACCGATCGTCGGCGCGGCGGTCGGCTTCGTCGGAGGCCGCGCGGTCGATGCAGCAGGCCGGCGTGAGCTGATGACCGGCGGCTTCCAACGTCTCGCGGGAATCGCCCTCGCCTTTCTCGCATTCGGACTGGCCGAAGCGGTCGGCGGCAACGGTTTCATTGCCGCCTTCGCCGGCGGCCTGGTGATGGGCAACGCCGTGCGCTCCTCGTGCTCGGGCCTCTACCAGTTCGCCGAGACCGAGGGCGAGCTGCTGGAGCTGATCACGTTTCTGTTGTTCGGCGCCGTTCTAGTCGAGCCGGCCGCCGAGCTGTGGAGTCCGCGGGTGTGGATCTACGCCGTTCTCAGCCTGACCGTGATCCGGCTCGTGCCGGTGGCGCTGAGTCTGATCGGCTGCGGGTTGCTCCCGGTCTCGACTCTGTTCATCGGCTGGTTCGGGCCGCGGGGCCTGGCTTCGATCCTGTTCGGTCTGTTGATCGTCGAGCAGATGGCGATCGCCGAGCGCGAGTTTCTAGGGTCAATCGCGATCGCCACGATATTGCTCAGCGTGTTCGTGCACGGCCTGAGCGCGATGCCAGCGGCGAGACTCTACGGCGCCCGCATCAGCAGGCTGCAAGCCAGTGCTGGCGGCCCGGTTCGATCGCCGGAGTTGGCTGACGACTGAGCCAACGACACGTCTCCTCGGAGCGGAGCATCGGGGATCGAGCGACCTACGTTTGTCGTCATGGTGGTCCGGTGGGTTCGCTAAGATGGTCCCATGTACAAGCTACACAGATCTCGACGAACGTGGTTGCTCATCACGCTGGCGATCGGCTGTTTCTCGATGGCTGCGACTGCCGGCGTCGCTGGAGCGTCGGGGAAGGCGCCGCGCACTGCGGACGGCCGACCCGACCTCTCCGGCACCTACGACACTGCCACCCTGACGCCGCTGGTGCGGTCGGCGAAGTTCGGCGACCAGCTCTTCCTCACCGCCGAGCAGGCACAAGAGATCGAGGACGCCGAGCGCCGGCTGGTCGAGAACACTTTGCTCGCCACCGATCCCGACCGCGAGGCGCCGCCCGTCGGCGGCTCGCCGCCGGTCGGCTACCAGGACCAGGACCGCGAGGTGTGGGGCTCGGGCAACGTCGGCGGCTACAACAGCGTATGGATCGATCGCGGCGAGCGCGCGGTTGCGGTCGACGGGCTGTTTCGTACTTCGATCATCACCGACCCCAAGAACGGCCAGCAGCCAGCGCTGACCGAGGCCGGGGAGGCCCGCATGGCGCGGCGGTTCGCTTCCTTCCGCCGCGGCAACGACGGCTCGGCGTGGTGGGTCGACGAGGCGTCGCACGGCCCCTACGACGATCCCGAGGATCGGCCGCTTCCCGAGCGCTGTCTGCTCGGATTCGGCTCGACGCAGGGACCACCGATGCTGCCGGTGCTCTACAACAACCACAAGCGGATCGTTCAGACTGAGGACTACGTGATGATCCTGGTCGAGATGGTGCACGATGCACGGATCATCCGAATCGGCGACCAGGGAAGCGGCCAGGGAACCATCGAGCACGGTCCGCCGGAGATCCGTCGCTGGCTCGGTGACTCGATCGGACACTGGGAAGGCGACACCCTGGTGGTGGACACCGTGCACTTCACAGCCCAGCCTGGGCTCACCGCAGCGTCACAGGACCTGCACGTAGTCGAGCGCTTCACCCGCATCGACCAGGACACCCTGCACTACGAGTTCACGGTCGACGATCCCGACACCTGGACGGCGCCGTGGAGCGGTTCCTACACCTGGCCGGCAACCTCGGAGAGGATGTTCGAGTACGGCTGCCACGAAGGCAACTACGCGTTGAGCGCAGTGCTCAAGGGCGCACGTCTGCTCGAGGCCGAGGCGCTGGCCAAACGCGGCAGCGGCAAGTGAGCCCGGCGCTCAGCGGCTCGCCGTCGGAGCGGAACAACGTCGGCCGACTCCTAGCGCCATACGGCCTTCACTGCTAGAACAGCAGCGCGAGGGCGGACAGCAGCACCAGCACCAGCGCTCCCGTGCGGAAGGCGGTCTCGCTGACGCGGCGCGCCAGCAGCGCCCCGCCAGCGACGCCGAGGAGGGATGGCCGGTAGCCAGCCGATCAGGGATGGGGTGGTCGGTCGTTGATACATTGAGGGCCCTCGAGCGCACCGACAACGCCCCTGGCCGCGAAAGAGGTTCCGCGACATGCCCACGCATACTTCAACCCGTGGCGCTCGGCCCGCCTTCCTCCGAGTGTCGAGCGCCGCCTCGATCATCGCCTTTCTTGTGGGGGCGTCCGCGCTCGGCGCCGCCGAAGTCGGGCCCAACCGCGGTCGACTGGTGATCGTCGGCGGTGGCGACAACATCGATCCGATCCTCGAGCGCTTCGTCGACCTCGCAGGGGGCCCGACGGCGCCGATCGTGGTCATCCCGACTGCCGGAGGTCTGCCCGCCTACGACCAGTACCATCCCGAGGCACGCTGGTTCCGTGAGCAGGCAGGCGTCGCGCAGGTCACGGTGCTGCACACCATCGATCGCGCGGAGGCAAACAGCGAGACCTTCGTGCAACCGATCCGCGAGGCGCGCGCCGTCTGGTTCCCCGGTGGGCGGCAGTGGCGGCTGGCAGACGCGTATCTCAGCACGCGCACCCAGCAGGAGCTCGAGGCGCTGCTGGCCCGCGGCGGGATCATCGGCGGCACCTCCGCCGGCGCGACCATCCTGGGCTCGTACCTGGCACGCGGCGACACCGCCGACAACACGACCATGATGGGCGACCACGAGCAAGGCTTTGGCTTCTTGCGCAACGTCGCGATCGACCAACACATGCTGCGTCGCAACCGGCAGTTCGACCTGATCGAGATCATCGACGCGAAGCCCGAGCTGCTCGGCATCGGGCTCGACGAGGACACCGCGATCGTGGTCACCGGTGATCGATTCGAGGTCATCGGCGAGGGCTATGTCGCGATCCACGATCACCGTCGGCGGCTCGCCAACGGCGGCCGGTTCTACTTTCTCGCCCCGGGCGACGTCTTCGACCTGGCAACCCGCCAACCGATGCGGCCCGACCTCTCGTCGCAGGAGTTCGACCGGCTGTTCGTGCCCGAGCGCTGAGGATGCATCGATGCGCAGCAGTTTGACGGTGGCGCTCTTGCTCGGCGCGGCAGCCGCGGTGCCCGCGAGCCAGGAGAACCCGTACGATCGCGCGCTCGTGCTCGAGGCGAGTGGCGACCTCGCCGGCGCCGTGGCCGAATACGACCGTCTCGCGGCGCTTCGGCCGCGCGACTGGCGCGTGGTCATGGGACGCGGCAGCGTCCACTTCAAGACTGGCAACATCACGGCTTCGCTGGCCGACTTCGACCGGACTGTCGAGTTGGCGCCGGCGCAGGAGCCGTATTTCTGGCAGCGTGGGATCGCTCAGTACTACGCCGGGCGCTACCAGCAGTGCGCCCGCCAGTTCGAGCTCCACCGCACGGTCAACCCCGCCGATGTCGAGAACGCGGCGTGGCACTTCTTGTGCCGCGCCCGCTCGGCAAGTTTCGAGCAGGCGAGGCGCGATCTGTTGCCGGTGGGCTCGGACACCCGGGCCCCGATGGCTTCGATCTACGACCTGTTCGCCGGTCGCGCGACGCCGGAAGCCGTGCTCGCGGCGGCCGCGCGGATCGATCCTGCTTCCCAGCGTGGACGGAGCGCGGCGTTCTACGCCCACCTCTACGTCGGCTTGTTCTACGAGGCGGCCGGTCGCGAGGAGCTGGCGTTCGAGCACCTCGAGCGCGCAGTTGAGCTCGAGGTGCCGGGCACCATGAGTGACGTGGCGCGGGTTCACGTCTCGCTGCGTCGACGGTGATCCTTCGCCGCGCGGTCAGAAGCGGGAGATCACCACACGAAATCCGATGAACGGTCGGCGGGCGCCGGGGTCGACGCCGCCGCGGAGAGCGGCGCGAACGTTCCTTGCAGGATCGCCGAAGTGCCCGCCGCGCATGACCCATAGCGCCGGCGCCTCCAGATCTGGGTGGTCATCGCTCGGGTCGTACGGGTAGGGGCGATACAGACTGCGCGTCAACTCCCAGACGTTGCCGCTCATGTCGGATAGACCGTAGCTGCACTCCGCGCACGCGAAGCTTCCCACGGGTGCCGTCTCGGTCCCCCGGAAGTTGGCCCCGACCGGCCTCGGCTCGTTGCCCCACGGATAGATCCGCCCATCCGTGCCGCGCGCCGCCTTTTCCCACTGCGCCTCGCTGGGCAGTCGGATCCGCCAGCCATCGAACAACAACCGGCTCAGCTCCGGGGGGGTCCGGGGCGACTCTCTGAGGGTTACCTCGAGCCATCGGCCGTAGGCGAGTGCGTCGGGCCATGAGACGAACGCCACCGGGTGATCGCCGGGCGCCTTCAGGGCCTGGGGGTCGAACGAGTATCCCGTCGCCTCGACGAACGCTCGGAACTGAGCCACGGTGACTTCATAGCGACCGATGGAATAGGTCGGTAGATCCACCGTGCCCTGCGCGCGATCGGTACTCCATCGCTCGTTGTCAAAGGCGAGCGGGTCCACCACCGGATCGCTCCCCATCACGAACGGGCCCGCAGGAATCTCCACGAAGCCGAGCCGCGCGTCGTCGGGCAGAAACCAGGCGTCGGCGCGAAACCCGTGGAGCTCGCGTCCGTCCTCGATCCGAATCTGGGGCGACGGGCGTTCGCAGGAGACCCCGCCGATCAGGACCAAGGCGGCCGATACCAGCCATCGCGCGACCGGTCCGAACCGCATCATCGCGCGCTCTTCTCGCAGGCGAAGGTCCAGCCGTGCTTGCAGGCGCGCGCAAACAAGTCGGGCTCCGACATCGCGAGCAGGTTCGGTCCGCGCTCGCGCAACAGCAGCCGCAGGTCAAGGACCAGCGGGTCGGTGCGGCTCACACCAGCCGGTTCCAAGAGATTGAGACAGCCGGGTAGATACCGCAGCTCGCACGCCCGCGAGAACGACCTCCACGCGAGCTCAGCATCGGGCGCCACCAGCGCTCCTGCCGTGTATTGCACCCCGAGCTCGTTGCAGGACCAAGCCGAATTGTCGTTGCAATAGGACGACTCGATCTCGAGCAGGCGACCACACGCACCTCGACGGTCCTGCGCACAGGCCTGTTGCCAGAACGGAAGGGCGTCACCGCGATGCATTCCGTCGGTCTTTCCGATGGCCGTCATGGCGCCGAAGAACACGATCCAGACCGCCATGTGTGCCCAGTTCGCACGCGCGAGAGACCACTCCCCCAGCCGGCGCACGACCGAAATGCTCTCGATGGAGCGAGCCAGGGCGTCGATCCACCCGACACTCAGATTCAGGAGCGGCACGCACAGGAGCTTGTCGTAGAAGGTCGGCGCGCCGGTTGCCTCGAGCAGCGCATAGAGGCCGAGCACGCCGAGCCCATAGAGCGCGCCAAACAGGGACTTGCCGAGCGGCGCCTTCGGCGAGGTGGAGGGATCGGTCACGAGCAGGTGGAGTCCGAGAAACACCGCCGCAGGTATCTCGGAATCGACGAAGTACGGGACCCCGGTCGCCGCCGCGTACAGCGCGCTCGACGAGAAGAGAACGATGGCGGCAGAGCCGGCGACCAGGGTGATCGAGAAGAAGGCCATGACCACGAGGCCGAGAAGGAACAGGACGAGATAGATCCGCGGCGCCAGGGTGAGCGTGGTTGCCAGCTCGTGGCTCCAGGTCAAGTCAGTGGTGTTGGTCGCGATCAAGACCAGCGAGAACAACCCCAGCGAGAGCGCCGACGGGTTGAAGACGTGGGTGCGTCTGCCATCGCGGTTCCAGCGCACGAGCTCCTTGCCGAGGAACCCGGCGGCGATCATCGCGAACTGCAGATAGAACCAGTCGTCACGGAACCAAAGGAACAAGTTGGTGCTGAAGATGATCGGAAAGGGACCGAAGCCGAGCTGGTAGCTGTCGCGACGCGACCAGGTCAGCAACATGTCGAACGCGTAGGCGAAGACCAGCTGGGCGACCAGCAGCGGGGCGTGGTCGTAGATCGGTCGCCAGTAGTAGCCCCAGTAACCGAACACGGCCAGCTGCACCGTCGCCTGCACGTAGTGCTGCGGTCGCAGCACGGGTTGCAACACACGACCAGCGCCGGCCCGCCCTACGCTCGCAAAGAGCACGACCAGCCAGACCAAGAGCGCCAGCGCCGCGCCCCAGAACGATCGGGTGAGAACGACGTTGTCGTGGACCCGCGGCGTCAATGACAACAGACCGAGTCCGAGAGCTAGCGCCAAGGGCGCGGCGAATACTCGCCGCGATGGCGCCGGAGTCGACGCGGCAGTCGGCCGGATCTTCTTCGGTCCCCGCCCCTGGCGGGGACGCCTACTTCGTGCTGACAACGATCGCTACCCCTGACGACGTGCGAGGTGCCTAGCGGGCTCCCCCTCCTGCCAGAAACCGTTAAGGGTCCGCATGGTCAAGAACATGCCGCCGGGAGCCGCGATCGCCAGCACGATCATCCTGAGCCAAGGGGGGCGTTTCACCCTCGGGGCGGAGGTGGGCGTTTGGGGTGCCGGGCTCACTCTCGGTACCGGTTGTTGACTCTATTGCCTTTGCGCTCAAGGGCAGGTTAGCAGGCGGGAGCCACAGGCAGGGAGCCGGACTGGTACCATTCAGCCTCACCCCTCGGAGGCGGTAGATCGGCCAACGGAGGCCTTTCGTTATGAGCGAATCTGGCGATCGAATGAAACGAGCTCGTTGTTCCACGATGCTCCTCGCCGTCTGCCTTCTGGCAGCCATCTCCATCCCGTCGCCGGCCCAGGAGCCCGACGCCCCCGCTCCCCTGCTTCTGATCCTGGACGCCTCGGGGTCCATGTGGGGCCAGATTCAGGGTGAGAACAAGATCGTCATCGCCCGCCGTGTCGTGGGCGGTCTGGTGGACGGCCTGCCCGACGGCCAGCAGATCGGCCTGATCGCCTACGGCCATCGCCGCGAGGGCGACTGCGACGACATCGAGACCGTGAGACCCATGGCGGTGCTCAACCGCGAAAGCTTCAAGGCCACAGTCAACGGCTTGAATCCGAAGGGTAAGACGCCGATCACCAAGTCGGTCAAACAGGCCCTGGCCCTGGTCGAAAGCGGAGGCATTGCAACCACGGTGATCCTGGTCAGCGACGGCCTCGAGACCTGTGGCGCCGATCCCTGCGCTGCGGTCAAGCTGGCCAAGGATGCGGGCCTCGATTTCGTTCTGCACGTAGTCGGCTTCGATGTCGCGAGCGAGGACGTCTCGTCGCTGCAATGCGCGGCCCAGGCCGGCGAGGGACTCTTCCTGAGCGCCGAGAACGCCGACGAGCTGAGCGGCGCGCTCGAGCGAGCCGTCGCCATGTCGGCGGATGTCCCCGCCGGCCGACTGGCGGTCAAAGGCGTTCGCAACGGCGAGCTCCACGACATCGCCATCGTGGTGACCGATCATCAAGGCGAAATGATGGGCGGCTCCCGCACCTATGCGAGTGACAGCACCAACCCAAGCTCGATCCCGCTTCCCGATGGCGTTTTCGACGTCAAGGTCCAGGCGATCGGCATCAAGGGCGACATCGTGCGCACGTATCAGATCGAGATCAAGGAGGGTTCCACCGTCGAGCGTACCGAAGACTTCAGCACCGGCGAGGTCGCGGTGGGCGTGACCCGAAACGGGCAGCCATCGGATGCCGTCTACAACATCCTGATCGCCGGAACGAGGGAACAGGTAGGTGGAGGTCGCACCTACACGGACGCGAAGCAAAATCCAGCCATCACCACCATCACCGCCGGCAACTACGACATCGAGGTGGCGTCGGTCGAGATCGAGGGAGGCCCGCGCGTCGAGTTGGGGCGTGTCGTCGTGCGGCCCGGGGGGCGATCGGAGCTCTCTCACAACTACCTGAGCGGAACCCTCCGGGTGACGACCCATCGCAGCGGCATCCTGGTCGACGCCACAGTCCAGGTCTACGGCAAGGACGGCAAGTCGGTCGGCAGCTCGCGAACCTACAAGTCGGAACGCACCAACCCGTCGACCTTCGTGATCGAGCCGGGCGCCTACCGGATCGTGGTTCAGGAGATCCGCGGCCCCCGCACCGAGGCCCAAGTCACGGTCGAGGCCGAAGCCACGGTCGAGGAAGCGATCGACTTCGACAAGTTGTAGGTTCCGACTTCAACCGGTCCGCCAATAACTGCACGAGGCCGCACTCTCTCGCCCGGGTCACCGTCGGGGCTCCTCGAGGCGACCTGCGGACCGCGCCCCGGTGACCCTCCATTCCGAGATGCGCTTCGCGACATCGACGACCCGCAACGACACCCCAACGCCGTCTGCCGTTTCCGTCACCTCAACCTCGAGCGGCGCGCCCTCCACCGACCACGCTTCCTGCAAGGCGCGGACGCGAGCTCGGATCGGTTCCTCGATCTCGGCAGCGGCATCGGCGAAGAACAGGACTTCGAGGATCAAGTCCCCCCCGGCAACCGGGCCACCGCTCCAGATCACCGCATCGACCTGGGCGAGCGCCGCCTCGAGTCGTGGATCGAGCGACGCCCCACCACCGCCATCACCTCCGTCACCCTCGAGCCTCCGAGCGAGACGCACCAGCTCACCCCGTCGGTTGCTCACCGCGCCACGCAGCGGCAGCCCCGGGTCGAGACGGGCATAAAGACGCTCGAGGCGACTGGGGCCGCTTTCTTCCACGATCTCGATCCCTCCGCCAGCCAGCCGGTCGACCGCCTTCTTGGCTCCCTCCAGGTCGTCGGCGAAGAAGATTCCTTTGGGGCTCAGGAATGCGTGGAGTGACGAACCCTCATCCGCCATTTCCTTGCCGTCGCCCTCCTCCAAGGAGAGGATGGTCTCTCCTCGATAGGTGACCGCAGGTATTTCGTCGGGCGCCCAGGGCAAAAGCCACCCCATGACCCAATCCGCGAAGACGAGCCGATGGCCCAGTCGCTGAACACTCACCGAGTAGAGGTTGCGGTCCGCACCGGCGTCGGGGTAGAGGCTCCAGACTGCGGTCGCCGGGAAGAGGTCCTTCAGCTTTCGCGCCTGGCGGCGATTGCTGAAGTCCAAGAGGACACGAATGAAGCTCGGCATCGCGAGCTCATCGCCCTGGCCATTCATCGCCTCGATCGCGGCGTCGACGATTGCCTTTGTGCCAGCATCCTCGAGGTCCAGCCGCCACTCGGCGTAGCCGACCGCGTCCGAATCGAGCATCTGTGCTTCCTCGAGCATCTCGCCCGGAGCACGCAGCCAGGAAGTGAAGGCGAGACAGCTGCCGATGCCGAGGATGACTACAACGCCACAGGCAGCGGCACAGCCGAGAAGGATCTTCTTTGGCCGATCGTTCATGGGAGCCCTTGACCGGGCAGCACCCGAAAGGGCGGGTGCGAACCGCGCGCAGGGGGGGTAGCGGACCCGGGACTCACGAGCATACTCTTCGCCTCTCAGACCAACCGAAAGGAGCCCCATGCCGAACCTACTCTACGATCTTGCGATTGCCCCGATGCTGCGATCGCTCCGGAATCTCGATGCCATCGTCGACAAGGCCGAGGCGCACGTCGGCGCCGACAAGAATATCGACCCGGCCACATTGATCCAGGCGCGCCTCTTCCCGAACATGAGGCCCTTCGTCTTCCAGATCCGGGTCGCCACCGACACCGCGAAAGGCGCCGTAGCGCGACTGACCGGGCGCGAGATTCCTTCCTGGCCCGATGACGAGGAGACCCTTGCCGACGTGCACGGGCGTCTCGGCAAGGCGATCGACTATCTCTCCGGCTTCGCGCCCGAAGACTTCGACGGTGCGCAAGAGCGGCCCATCGAGATGAAGCTCGGGCCCGAGACGGTGAAGTTCACCGGTTCGAGCTACGTTTCAAGCTTCGTGCTGCCCAACTTCTACTTCCACGTCACCACGGCCTACAACATCCTGCGACACAACGGAGTTGCAATCGGCAAGCGCGATTTTCTCGGACCGACCTGAACCGCGGCTGCCGCAAAGGAGAACCCCATGCTGCGACGCACCCTCGGCATCCTCATCGCCTGCCTCGCTCTCTCGTCCACCGTCCACGCTGCGAGCCTGGCCGGCGATTTGCAGAAGAGTTGGGCTCAGCAGAGAGGGCTCCTCGTGCGCACCGTCGACGCGATGCCCGAGGCGTCGTTCGGCTTCAAGCCGACCCCGGCTCAGCGCACTTTCGGCGAGCAGGTGCTCCACATCGCCGGCGCCAACAGCTTTCTCATGGGCTTTTCCGGTGCTATGGCCAAGGGCTCGAAGGTCGACCTCAGCAACCTCTCCACGTTTGGTCTCGAGGCCGAAACGAAAGCAGAGATCCTCGCCGCTCTCGCGGTCTCCTTCGACCACGGCACGGCAGCCCTCGCTGAGTTCGACGACGACGCGATGCTCGAAGAGGTCCAGGGTCCGCCCTGGGTAGGCAAGGTCACGCGCGCAGCGATGATCAACTTCATTCTCGGGCACAACATGGACATCTACGGCCAGATCGTGGTCTACCTGCGCCTACAGGGGGTCACGCCTCCGGCGAGCCAGCGGTAGCGGGCTCGACGCGTCCAACGCCACCTCTGGCTTGGCCCTCAGGAGCTTGCTGGCCCCTTCGACGTCCGCAGCAATCGCGGCGGCGGACTCGATCCTACGCACGGCGCCGACCGCCTCCCCGGCGTACGGCGCTATCGCTTCGGTGCGGCCGCTGGCCGACCTGGTGGGGCACGGCGCAGAGAGTCGCGGGTCGCTGCAACCGATGAAGACGAGAACGGCCGCCTGAAGCCGGACGCTAGGTTGGGAGACGCGCGGGAGCATCGCCGTTCGCGCTCACGTCAGGTGCTACGCTGCACCGCTCACGATCACCACGACTCCGAGACTCACGACGGTGACGCGCCAGTCGGAAAGCGATCGACGATCTCCCGGGACGGGCAGCCCGATCGGGCCGTCCACGGGCCGCTCGGCGTATCCCTGGTTCCAGGTCGGTATCGGTTGGCTGGTCTATGGCCTGGGAATCGCTCCCGCTTACTACTCGTGGGGCTTCTTCGCGCCTGAGATTCTTCGCGACCTCGATCTCGACCGCACCCGCACCGGCCTGGTGTTCAGCGTCTTCACGTTCGTGTACAGCGCGGTCGGTCCGCTGGTCGGCCTCGCGCTCGACCGTTTCGGCCTCCGGCGCACCGTCACGGTCGGCGCTTTGGTCGGTGCGGCGGGTCTCTTCATGGTGTCGCGTGCCGAGAACCTCTGGCAGTGCCTGATCGGCTACTCACTGCTCGGCGGCATCGGCATCGGCTTTTGCACGATTCTCCCGGCGCAGACCCTCGCCGCTCGCTGGTTCATCAAACAGCGCGCGCGCGCCCTCGCCATCCTGATGACCGCCGGCGGCATCGTCGGATTGATGGTGCCCTTGGTCAATCGTCGCGTGCTGGAGATCGCCGACTGGCGCCAGGGCTGGCTGCTGATCTCGCTGACCATGATCTTGGTCGCTGCTATCGCCGCGATCTTCCTGCGCGACTCACCCGAGGCGGTCGGTCTGCTGCCCGACGGCGTGCGTGCCGACGGCGTCACCACAGACACCTCCGATCGCGACGGCGCCGAGCCGCGATCGACGGCGAGCACCGCGCCAGATTGGAACGCGCTCGACGCCATCAAGACGCCGCACTTCGCCCTGCTGACCCTGTGCGGCATCGCTTTCTCGGGGCCGTGGGGCGTGGTGATCGCCCATGGTCGCCTGCACTTCGAGGACCTCGGTCTCACCACGTCCGCGGTCGCCGTGGTGCTCAGCAGCATGATCCTGATCTCGACGTTTGGCCGGCTGTGCGGTGCTCTCGGCGACTACCTGGCACCCAGCCGAGTGCTCGGTCTCGCTCTCGGAGTCGAGGCGCTCGGACTCTTTCTCCTGTTGCCGGCCAACAGCATCGCAGTGGCGCAGGCCGCGACCCTGTTGATCGGCGTCGGCTTCGGCGGCGCCTACGTCAGCACCGCCGCGACCTTCGCCCACTTCTTCGGACGGCGCGCGTTCGCCACCACCGCCGGCACCCGTCTGATGATCGGGGCACTGGTGGGCCCGGCCATGCCGACGTTGGCAGGATGGACCGCCGACATGCGCGGCAGCTACAACCTGATGTGGATCGGGTTGGGCGTGGTCGCCGCTCTGGCTGCAGTTGCCATCTTCGTCGCCAAGCCGCCCAGCCCCAAACTCGCTCAGCGCGAGCCGTGGGATAGCGGCGCTCGTTGATTCGACAGCGACGGCAAGGAGCAGTCCTCGAGTCGCGATGAATCTCACGGTAGCTCCGACGCCTTGACGGTCTCTGGCCCGTAGAGTCGAATGCCGACGTGCGGCAAATACTGCTGGAAGTCGGCGTCGGTCGTGAAAATGGGAACTTCGACTCGGTGGGCTACGGCACAGATCAGCAGATCGATCGCCGTACCCGTGATGCCGTGCGCACGACAGACATTGAAAAACCGAGCAGCCTGATCGTAGTCGGAAGGGATGATCTCAAGATATCGGAAATCTCCGAGGCTCTCCTGAATCGCATCGAAGCCCTCGGTGGTTCGGATCCCTGAGAGGATCTCCTGGCGGATGGGTCCCATGAGGACCGCCTCACCCGATCGGACGAGCCGCGACCACTCTTCGACGAGCAGGCGTTCCCGGTCATTCAAGGTCTGCGGGCGCCGGCGTAGAGCGACAGACCAAATCGTGGTGTCAACGAGGACGATCAAGCCGAGCCGCGGCGCAGGGCCTTGTGGTCGTAGTCGTCGTAGTAGTCGACCCGGCCCATCCAATCGAGGATGCCCAGGCGTCGGCGCGCCTTCACGTACTCCTCGAGGGCAGCCGTCACCGCAGCCTTCTTGGACCGGTGACGTCCGACCTCGACGGCTTCTTCGATGAGTTCGTCGTCCAGAGCCAAGTTCGTTGCCATCGCTTCCTCCTCCGCGACCAAACTACACAAGACAGTGTGTAGACGCAAGCTCCGCCGGTCGACGAGGCGGGACCTTGGGAGCCGCAGCGCGAGTCGATCCGCTACTCTGCGTAGCGACCGACGAGCGTCATCACCGAGCGACGAAAGGTCTCGGGGTCGATCGCCGGGTAGCGGAACAATCGATCTGCGACGCCTTCGAACAACTCGGCCAAGCTCGCTGGTCGGACCAGACCCGCCTCGACCATGCCCTCGACGTCGGCGACATCCTGGTTGTGGCCGCGCTCGAGCTTGGCAAGCGCCTGGGCGTATGGGTCGTAGTGGTACACCGCCAGCGCGCCGTACTGGCCGACAAAGGGACTGCGCTCCTGCCAGCCCGGAAGCTCCGGAACGAATTGGTCTGGCGCCGCGAGCTCGACGTTGACCTGAAGCTCCTCCTTGAGCCGCTGGATCGCGCGC
Organism: Holophagae bacterium; assembly: GCA_032128015.1. Lineage (GTDB taxonomy): Bacteria > Acidobacteriota > Thermoanaerobaculia > Multivoradales > Multivoraceae > JAQBHE01. Next base: position 5,274 of record JAQBHE010000624.1, on the reverse strand, counting down.
AGCGCCTCGTCGCGATCCGGGACCAGATGGAGATCGATGTCGATGGTGGTCGCGCGAAAACCGTGGAGCACCGCGGTGGCGCCGCCCACCAAGTACAGGCGACAAGGCTGGCGCAGCTCGCGACCCAGCTGCTCGAGGAAACGCTCGATCCGTTCGGCAGTCGCTAGCTGGCGCACGCGAGCGCTCGCTCGAAGCTCACCAGGCGACGCACCAGCGCGTTGTAACGGGAGTGCGCGGCCGCCGGGCTTTCATTCCCCAGGATCTCGTAGAGGCGGTGCTCGGGCGATTCGTGCCCGTCTCGACCGATCTCCCCGACCTCGACTCCGAGCGACCGCAGCCGCGGCGCGCCGATCGCGACCAACAGCGCCTCCTGAGTCTCGCGCTGTGCCGCTTGGTCGCGCAGACCCTTGACGACGAGATCTCCGCCCGGCAAAGACTCCCAGTCCACAAGAGCACTGTACCAAAGCTCGATCGTGGACAGGCGCATGGACTGATAGCCTCTCGAACACCCGATCGTCACCAAATAGGAGGTTACCGATGAAGAGCCTACCGCTCGTTGCCCGGATTCTGCTCGGACTCATCTTCGCCGTCTTCGGCGTCATGGCGCTCTTCCAACTCGGACCCGAGCCGCCAGCAATGGGACCCGAAGCCACCGCGTTCATGGAAGGAATCATGGGCACGGGCTACTTCTTCCCGTTGCTCAAGGTCACCGAGATCGCCTGCGGCATCCTGCTACTTTCCGGTTTCTTCGTGCCGCTCGCCCTCACCGTGCTGGCACCGATCGTGATCAACATCGTCGCCTTCCACCTCGTCTTGGACCTGAGCGGCGGAGCGGTGGTGGGATTCCTCGTGCTCGTCCTCGAGCTCTACCTCGGGTACTGCTATCGCTCGAGCTTCGCCGGCGTACTGCAGCAGAAGGCAGCGGTCGGCTAGGCGGAGGAATTGGCAGCCGTTGTCTGGCAGCGAGGGAGCGAACTACCTCGTACATCGAGGGCGTTGGGCTCCTCTGGGGGTAGCGACACCTTGGGCGGCCGACGACCGAGCGAGAACGTCGGCAATCCCGCCGCGCTCGAACGAGAAGACACACCGTGCGCCCGCTCGACAGGACGACCTATTCGCAGCAATGCGTACGCCCCAACAACTCCTCACTCGGCCGCCCAAGCTCGGCCGCTACCCCCGGAATGGACACTGGTGCAGGTCCGGTCTTGCCGGCAAGAGGGATCTCGGCGTCCTGGATTGGGGCGGCGAGACGATTCCTACGGCGCAGGCTCCTAGCAATGTCTTCCCGTCGCCCAGCGCCTTCGGCGCGGCTCCGGGGAACAGCCGCGGAGCCCGCCTCGATGACTCGGACAGGCTCCTCCAAAAGGGCCCGGCCCCGCCCGGGTGCGGCATGCTGGACACTCGCGCCATCGATTACCCCTGTGACAGACTGACGCCGCATGTCTGACCGCAAGGCCCTCGGGCTCTGGACCCTCACCGCGCTGGTCGTCGGCAACATGATCGGGTCCGGCGTCTTCTTGCTGCCGGCGTCGTTGGCGTCGTTCGGTGGCGTGAGCTTCCTCGGTTGGCTGGTGACGGCGGCCGGGTCGATGCTGGTGGGACTGGTGTTCGGGCGCCTGGCTCGACGGGCGCCCGCGGCGGGTGGACCCTACGCGTACAGCCGCCAGGCCTTCGGCGACTTCGCCGGCTTCCTGGTGGGCTGGGGCTACTGGATCTCCTGCTGGTCGGCGCTGGCCGCGATCGCGGTCGCCATGGTCGGCTACCTCGGCGAGTTCATCCCCGGACTGGCCACCACCCCGGCGCTGGCCGCCGGCACCGCGATTGCCGCGATCGTGCTCCTGACCGGCGTCAACGCGGCCGGCGTTCGTGGGGCCGGACTCGTGCAGTTCGTCACCACCATCATCAAGATGCTGCCGCTGATCGGCATCGTGCTGTTCGGCCTGAGCCGCTTCGAGACCGCCCATTTCGAGCCGTTCAACCCCACCGACAAGCCGCTGCCCTTGGCGGTGATCGGTTGCCTGGCGCTGACCTTGTGGGCGTTTCTCGGACTCGAGGCGGCAACCGTGCCCGCCGGCGAGGTAGTCGAGCCACGGCGCACGATCCCCCGAGCCACGATCATCGGAATCTCGATCGCGGCGGTGCTCTACATCGCCAGCACCGGAGTGGTCATGGGGATGGTGCCGCGCGAGGCGCTCGCGGTCTCGACCGCTCCGTTTGCGGATGCCGCAGCGATCCTCTGGGGCCCGATCGGCGGCAAGCTGGTCGCGGCGGGCGCGTTCGTCTCGTGCTTCGGCGCGCTCAACGGCTGGATCCTGATCGCCGGCCAGCTGCCCCTGGCAATCGCCCGTGACGGTCTGTTCCCGCCGCTGTTCGGTCGCTTGTCGAAGAGCGGGACCCCGGCGCAGGGATTGGCGGTATCGAGCGCGCTGGCCTGCGCGCTGGTGCTCTCCAACTTCACCCAGGCTCTGGTTACGATGTTCACCGCGATGATCCTGCTCTCGACCCTGGCGTCGCTGATCCCGTTCGCGTTCTCGGCGATGGCCGAGCTGCACCTGACTCTCCGCGAACAAAAGTCCGGCATGGTCGGAGGGGCGATCATCTCGCTGCTCGCGTTTGTCTACGCCATGGTGGCGATCGGCGGCGCCGGCCAGCAAACGGTGTTCTGGGGCTTCCTCGCCTTCGTCGGCGGCATCCCCTTCTACGTCTTGACGCGATGGCGGCTCGGCAAGACGACCGAGCTCGAGGATTCGTCGTCTCGACGCCGTTAGCCCTCAGCGAGATCAGGATTCGACTGACCCGACTGCACGCAGCGCCGCCGCAGCTTGACGGCGAGCCCGTTCGGCTTCGCAGAGAGGGCAGCCCACATGCGGTGGCATGCGGATCGCTGCGTCGTCGGCGAAACGCGCCGCGAACGTGGCGCCCGGCTCGGCGACCCAGGATCCGTCCGGGTCGACGATCCAAAGGCTCCGCGGGTCTCCTTCTGCCAGCTCCATGACTCGGTACCCGACACCGTCCTCGACTTCCAGGACCTCGAAGACTCGAAGCGCGAGGCTGGTATCGGTTTCGAGACCAACCAGCGACCGATCGTCGAGCACCCGGAAGTCCAAGAGGAACGGGTCGTCCGGAGCAAGCATTGCGTCCTCGAGCCTTGCTGGATCGCCCGAGAACTGCTGCCACGGCGGGCCCTCGGACCACGGGCTCTGGGGCGCTCGGAGCGCACGCGGTCGACCGCAGCACCGCTTCACCTTGCGCCCGCTGCCGCACGGGCAAAGACCATTGCGTCCCAGCTTCACTCTTGGCATCACAGATTTCCTCCACGCGCGGAAGGCCGGAGGTGACCTTCCTGGAGGGAGAGACGCGAAAACGACCTTCGTCCCTTGCATCGGGAGTCCACGCCAGAAGGAGGGGTGACGGGCACGATGATCTCGGCCGATGATCTAGGACTCCGAGGCCGCTTGGGCGGGTTGACCGGCTAGCATGCTCCTCGAGCACTGCTCGACTCTTAGCTCACCTATCCGGGCTCCCCTTACTGGCGACTGGCACTTGATCGAGATGACGTTCGTCCTGGTCCTTGCGATCCACGCTCTTTCGGCGGGCGCGGCCGGCGCCCCTCCGGTTGCCATTGCTCCACGCTCCGAGCTGATCTTCCCGCTCGAGACCTGGCACAACCACGGCTCGTCCCTGGTCGAGCTGCCGAACGGCGACCTCTTGGTTGCCTGGTTCCACGGCTCGGGCGAGCGCCAGGCCGACGACGTCGCGATCTGGGGCGCGCGTCGCGGTCACGCGACCGGGTCTTGGAGCAAGCCCTTTCTGCTCGCCGACACCCCCGGCTTCCCGGACACCAACTGCACCCTGCTCCTCGATCGCACCGGCACGCTCTGGCTGTTCTACCCCACGATTCTCGACAACCACTGGGAGAGCGCGCTCATGAAGTTCCACACCTCGACCGACTTTCTCGGTCCCGGCCCGCCGAAGTGGAGTCGTTTCGACGTCCTCCACATGAAGCCGGCCGCGGACTTCGCCGACGTGGTGGAGCGCAAGACCCGGGAGTATTTCGCGAGCCTTGGCATCGATCCCGAGGACCCCAACGCCCTGCCCGAGTCTGCTCGCGCCTGGTGGCAAGCGAACCGCGAACGGGCGTCCGACAAGCTCGCGAGCCGGCTCGGCTGGTTCACTCGCGCCCATCCCTATGTTTTCGACGACGGCCGGCTGCTGGTGGGCCTGTACTCTGATGGCTTCTCGTTCTCGGCAGCCACCGCTTCGGACGATGGGGGCGCCACCTGGACGATGTCGGAACCGATCGTCGGCGGCGGCAACGTTCAACCGAGCTTCGCCCGGCGCCGCGACGGAACACTCGTGGCGTTCATGCGCGACAACGGTCCACCACCGAAGCGAGTGATGGTCGCCGAGTCGAAGGACCGTGGCCTCACTTGGTCGATCGCCCGCGACCATCCCGACCTGATCGAGTCTGGCGCCGGCGTCGACGTGCTCGTGCTTGCTCGCGGCCGTTGGCTGGTGGTCCACAACGACACCGAGCGCGGACGGCATCGCCTTGCGATCTCGATCTCGGAAGACGAAGGGCGGACCTTCCCGCGACGCCGCACTCTCGAGATCGCCGAAGAGGGGCGAGCGCGCTTCCACTATCCGTCGGCGATCCAAGCGCGCGACGGCTCTCTCCACGTGACCTATAGCGTCTTCCTGGCCGACGCTATTGGCCCGGGGCAGGAGGGGAAGGCGATCCGGCACACCGAGCTCAGCGAAGACTGGCTGGTCGCGGAGCCAGGGCCCCAGGAACCATGACGATCTTCCTGGTCGTCCTCGCCGTTGTCTTCGCCGCGCTCGCCGGCACGGTCGCCTACGACCTGCTGCAGCGGCGCCACGCGATCCTCCGCAATTTTCCGATCATCGGTCACTTCCGCTACTGGCTCGAAGCGATCGGGCCGGAGCTGCGCCAGTACGTCGTTACCGGCAACGACGAAGAGCTGCCGTTCAGCCGCGACCAACGACGCTGGGTGTACACCTCCGCGAAGCAGGGGAACACCTACTTCGGGTTCGGCACCGATGCCGACCTCGAGCGCGCACCCAACCACCTGATCATCAAGCACTCGGCCTTCCCGTTCATGCTCCCGGACGGCGACCACTACGGTGACGGCGGCTACCCGCTGCCCTGCGCCAAGGTGCTCGGCCGCGCCCGCGGGCGCGCCAAGGCCTTCCGGCCAGCGTCGATCGTCAACTTCTCCGGGATGAGCTATGGCTCGCTGTCGGCGGCCGCGG
>JAQBHE010000623.1:0-4540 GCA_032128015.1 Holophagae bacterium | reverse complement strand
TTGGGCGGCCGAGTGAGGAGCTGTTGGGGGTACGCCGTTGCCGCGAACCGCTGTGGCGTCGAGCGCGGCGCTCAGTGGTCGTTTGTTCAGGGGTCGTTTGTTCAGGGGTCGTTCGTTAGGGGGTCGTTCGTTAGGGGTCGTTCGTTCTAGCGCGGTGAGATCGCCGGCGAGCTCGCTCGTTCGTCGGCCGCCCAAGGTCGGCCGCTACCCTCAGAGGAAGCCGAAACCACCGGTGCGGTTCTCCCGAGGCGTCGCTGCCAATCGTCGGCCGCTACGTTCGGAGGGGCACGGCGGTGCTAGAAGCCGCTACGGCTCGACCTCTGCGAGCAGTTGTTCGAGGATCGCGGTGGCCTGCGCCCCTGAGCCCTTGCGGTAGGCCGAGACCCGTTTCTGTGCGCTCGAAAGCCCCGGGCTCCGGAGCTGGAAGTACGGACGCAACTCCGACACTCGCCCAATCGCTCGCTCGACCGGATGCCAGCGGCCGTCTTCCGCCGCAGCCTGGAGCGCGCGCACCCGCCAGAAGCACTCATGCAACTCGAGCTCGAGCGCCCACAGCGTGGTACGCGTGGCCACCGCCTCGCGACTCGCCGAATCGATCAGCGCGCCGTCGCCAAGACTCAGGATGCCCCGAGGCTCGGCGTCGAGGATGCGGTCGAGAACCGACCGTTCCGCCGCTCGCAGACCGGCCTCGCCGCTTAGGGTCACGAGTTGACGGAGCGAACGACCCTCCTGGTGCTCGATCGCCCGGTCGAGATCGTAGAACGGCAGGCCCGAAAGCGCCGCTACCCGCCGGCCAACCGCCCGGGTCTCCGTCGCCAGCAGCCCGATGATCGCAAGGTGACGACCGAGCACCACCAGCGGATGCGGGTCGTAGTAGCCGGAGACTTTCATCCAGGTCCGCTGCCAGGATCTGGCTCGCCGGCCGCCAGGTCGACCAACTCGGCCCACAGCGGATCTCGCGGCCGGTCGCGATCGAGGAGCAGCACAAACGGTTCGATGGCGCGGTGGGCGGGCTGAGTCGAGAGCTTCCAGTAGAGCAGGCCCATGAGCAATTCTGGATCGACGTCACGAAGCGCGCGCCGTAGACCGCGGACCGCGAGCGCTCGTTCCTCGGGCGCCAGTGGCTCGCGCTCCCAGATCACCATCTGCGGCCGGGAGGATGTCCCCGAGCCCGGATCGGCCGCCGCTTCGCCGAGGACTCCGAAGCCTCGACCCGCCCATGGCTCGATGGTCGAGCCACGCCGCGGGGTATAGCCGAGCTCCGTGAACAACACCGGCCGATCGGCGATCCCTCGGCGGCGGCGAAACTCGACCAGGTCGGTGAGGATCCGCCGCCACGACTCGGTGAAGGTCTCCTCGAGCTCGCGGCCGGGCGCCATCTCGATGTCGGAGCGCAGCGGAAAGTAGGCGTTGATCCCGACGACATCGAGCGCGTCCCAGAACCCCACCCGCTGGTACTGGTCGAAGTTCGCGGCGTAGGTCAGCCGGCCCGAGTAGCGAGACCTCACCTTGGCGATGAGCGCCCGCCAGCCGGCGTCGAGACGGCGACGGCGCTCGTTCAAGCGCTCGAGATCGCCGCCGCCGGTGACCGCTTGCGCCCAGGCCGCGTGGCTGCGGCTGCGTTCGTCGAGGTATCGCGGCAGCGAGTCGACGAGATCGCCCCATCCGGCGACCAGATGTTCGGGGTCGGGCTCGGCGCCGGTGGCGAGCACCCGCGCACGCTCGCGCTCCTGCTTCTCCTCGTTGAGGTAGTACTCCTCGAGCACCGGCAGCTCCGCGACTGGGGTCGTCGAAGCCAACGCCGACAGCTCGCTCGCGATCCCGAGGACATCGACACCTTCGTGCTCGCATACCTCGGCCCAGGCGACGACGAATTCGCGGTAGCTCGAAAACCACGCGTCGAGCTCGGCGTCGGTCTCGGGCATCACCATGCCGTGCCACAAGAACCGGTTCTCTGCGAGCGCTCCTTCGAGGGCCAGGCGCAGCACCAAGACCACCCGCAGCCCCCGCCGCTTGGCCGACTGGATCTCGCGCACCGTATCGCCGCCGAGCTGGTCGGGGTCGAAGGTGATCTCGGCGCGGTTCCACGCCTGCTGGCGGGCGTAGACGGTGAGCGCGACGGTGTTGAAGCCGGTGGCTGCGAGCCGACGATGCCAACGGTCCATGTTCGGCTCGTTGACCTGGATCCCGCCGAGCAGGAAACCCTCGCGAATCACCGGCCGAATCGCCCGGTCACAGCCGAGTGCAGGGAACGCGATCGCCACCACCAGGACCAGCCCGGCGGGCCAGCGCGGCCGCCACCCCACCACCCTAGCCACTGCCTGGATGGTAGCTGCGCTCTGCGCCGGCTAGGACCTCCTCGCGGGTCCACCACGCCGGCTTGAACTTCTGAGCCGCGAACAGCTCGGCTTGATCGAAATAGTGCGGCGACGATTTATCGGCGCTTTCCCCGAACACCAGCAGCGAGCGGGCCTGGAGAGGCTCTGCGAACTCGACGACGCTCACGAACGAATGCCCAGCGACCCCGTAGCGACGGGTCGACCCGCCCTGGGTCCGGGTGTAGAAGTTGAAGACGATGCCTAGCGGACCCGGGCCACCGGCGACCGCCAGGCTCGGCTGGTCATCGTCAAATCCCTCCTGGCCGCCGCTGTGGCTGCGCTGCAGCCGGTTGATCTCACCCCACGCCACTTCCCAGGCGCCGTGGCTCGCCTCGAGCGAGACCAGCGCCCGCTCGAAGGAGTCGATCAGGTCGTCGTTGCGCTGTTGGATCATGATCTCGCGCCACGAGAAGAACAGGGTCATCGGCGTCGAGTCAACCGTCGCAACGTGGTCCCAGCCTTCGAGGAGAGCGAGCGGCGCCGCGAGCGCGCCGGCACGTTTCGGCTCACGCGCGCGCAGGTCGTCTATTGCCTCACGCAGCTGCGGCACCCAAACCTCGGCCTCGATGACCCGGGTGTCGAAGGCGTAGGTCTGCCACTTCTCGAAGCTGAACTTGTCCTCGGACTCGAGGATCCGCCTCGAGATCCGCGAGCGCGGGTTGTCGGCCTCGGGCGCCATGTAGGGCGGGTACTTGGTGGGATCGGGGTTGCCAGGAGCGGCGGTGGCGAGAAACGGGGTGGCGTTGCAGTTCTGTAGGTACCCGGCCGGCGGGTCGAGGATCTGCGGTAGTTCCTCGAGCGCGTGGTAGCCCTGCCACTCGGTGCCGGGATCGGCGCCATCGACCGGCTGCGACCAGTCGTAGGCGGTCGAGCGGCGCGGCACCGCGCCGTTGTACAGGTACCAGATGTGGCCCTCGACATCGGCATACAGGGTGTTGAACATCGGCGTCGCAAGGGTTGCCATCGCGGCCTGGAACTCGCCGAGGTTGCGCGCCCGCGCCATCGCCAGCCGGGTCGCGATCTGGCCGCCCTCCTCGAACATCGCCATCCGCACCGCCAGCGCCTGGCCGTCGCGCTCGCCGACGATCGCGCCGTGGTGGGTGCGCCGCAGCTGGTAGTCGCGAACCTCGACCCCGGCATCGGTCTTGACCGCAACCGGCTCGCTCCACACCTTCGCCTGGCGGTGACCGTCGCCATAGCGGTAGGCGGTCGAGTCCTCGGGCTTATCAAAGGTCTCGCGATAGACGTCGATGACATCCGGCTCGTTGACCGTGTGGCTCCAGCCGAGAAACTGGTTGTGGCCGATCGTCGGGATCGGGCTGCCGAAGAACCCGGCGCCCGAGAACCGCAGCCCCTGCTCGCTGTCGAGGTGCCCCTCGTACCACTGGCCGGGGCCGAAGTAAGGCTGGTGGGGATTGATGAACAGCAGGGCATGACCCGATTCGCTGCGCGAAGGCGAGACCGCCCACATGTTCGATCCAGCCGACGGCACCACCAGGTCGCTCGCGTCCGGCTCGAAGGAGGCCGCCGCGCTCGGCTCGACGCCGGCCGGCGAGTCGAGTCGCCGCACCGCCGCAGCGCGCTCGGCACGGTTGATTCGAGCGCGACCGAAGATGAACTGCTGGTAGGTCGCAAAGCGCGAGAACGCCAACAGATGCCAGGGCTCGAACTCGCGGATCAGCCGCGGCGTCACCTCGGGGTGGCTCGCGAGGTAGAAGTTGAGACCGGCGACCGCGGCGCGACACAGGCCCTGGATCTCGGGGTCGGTGCGCTCCCACTCCGCCTTCGCCAGCGGCACGATCTCGAGCGCGCGGTTGAGCAGATCGTCGGCAAGCGCGGCCTCGCCGTTCACTTCCGCCGCCCGCCCGAGCGACTGGATCATCGAGTCCTCGACCTGCCAGAAGTTGTCCTCGGCCTGGGCGTACATGTAGCCGAAGACCACGCTCTCGTCGGTCGGACCGAAGATGTGCGGCACACCCCACGCGTCACGGTGGATGGTGACCGCCGCCGCGTACTCCTCGGCGGTCTTGGGGACCGCGGTGTTGCGACAGCCGGCGATCGTCGCGAAGAGCGACACCGCCACTAGTGCACTGAGCCATCGTCGCGCTATGAGCATCGTCAGTACCTCGTAGTCATCGTAGAAACGGTCGGACCATCCTAGC
>JAQBHE010000622.1:0-2782 GCA_032128015.1 Holophagae bacterium | reverse complement strand
CGCCGTTTCACAGGCGGAGAGAGTCACCAATTCGGCATCCAGGCTCAGTCCTTCGAGGATCTCCCAAGCCTGGAGCAGGCCGTTGTCGCGGTCCTCGCCCGCGGGCCAGAAGCCGCGGGAGTGAACAGGAGCCCGCTGTCCGCGTCGATCCGTGAATCCGAGAACCCGTGCACGGCGAAGTGCAAGACGTTGGCCCGCCCCGCGACGGTCCGCGCCTGGAGCTCGGTGGCGTCGCTGCCGAGAAAGACCGCGGTGTCGTCGAACAGAGAGGCGAGGGCTCTCACCTCACGCCGAGACCACGGCAACTGCGCCGGCGCCGCTCGCAGGATTTGCTGGGCTTCTGGAGAGTGCGGTTGCGACGCTCGAAGAGACTCCGGCTGGTAGCGCGGATCACCAAAGGCGGCGATCGCCAGGCGCGGCTCCGGGCTCGGGGCGCGCGAGCGGTTCCTGGCTACCCGACGGCGCCGAGCCAGCGCGACTTCGGTCGAAGCCGAGCTGGCGTAGTGAATCGGCGCGCGCTCGAGCAGGAAACGGACGCTCGGTGCGCCGCGAGCACCGGCAGGCGGCGGCTGCTCCACCAGGTCCGTGACCAGCGCAGCGAACGGTAGGCGGTGGAGTGCGCGATCGGGCACCACGACGATGCGCGCGGCACGATCCAGCACGACCGCACCAACCGGTGCGACCAACATGGAGTAGAGCCTCGATCCCAACTCGAAGAGCGCCTTCTGGCTACCCACGGGGCCGGGGCTTGCCGCGAGTGCTCGGAAGCGCTCGATCAGCTGATCGAGCTCGGAGGCAGAGGCCAGACGGTGGCTGGTCACGCTACCCCCATGCAACGCGAACAGCCAGCCGTGTTCCTCACCCAGCAGGTACGACAGCAACAGGGTGTCGGAGCCGAGGAACTGGGAGAGGGTGACCAGGTCGACCACCGGTGGATCGAGCAGCGCGAGCCGCGGTTCGATCTCCACCATCTCCGTCAGGGTCGCTCGTCGGCGGCGATCGACCTCGATCAACTCGCTCCGCAGGGCATCGATCTCGGCGGCCGAGGCGGCGGAGTCCGCGGTGAGCAGCCGTTCGAGCAGACGGTCGTACTCGACCGCCAACACACGGTACTCCTCGCTGTGTCGGCCGAGGGGCCCCGTCTGGCCCATGAGCTTTGTGTCGTGCGATTCGAGCTGTACCCGTGCTTGACGCGCTCGCATCCGTTCCAACACCGAGAAAGCGCGCTCCTGGAAACCCAGCTCGATCAGCAGGTCCACGTAGTCCTGCACCGTTCGCTCGAAACGGTCGGCAAAGCGGGCGCGGTCGAGCGCGTCGCCGACCTTGCGCACCTGCCGTTCGAACACCTGGAGCGCCTGCTCGTAGCGTTCGAGGGTGCCGCCGCTGTCGCCCAGGGCTCGCAGGGAACGAGCGAGGCCGTGGTGGACCTGGGCGACCGCGAGGGTGTCGGGGACGACCCGCTCGAGGATCGCGATCGCCTGGCGAAAGAGCCGCAGTGCCTCGGCGTGTTGAGCCCGGTCGCGCGCGATCTCGGCCCGCACATGAAGAGTGCCGCCATGAGCCGGAGCGCCGGACGCCCGTTGCTCGAGCCGGGATTGGGCGTCTTTGGCCGCCCGATCGGCGACCTCGAGATCGCCACGCTGCCGCGCGAGCTCGGCGATGCGGGCCAGCGTCCGCGCCGAGTCGACGCTGCCGCCGTCCAACCGCTGCCGAATCGCGAGTGCGTGCTCGAGCTCCGTCTCGGCGCCGGCGAGATCTCCGTCGAGCTCGGCGATGCGCGCCAGTCGCTCCAGCGAGAACGCGTGGTCGGCACTCTCGGGCACCTGGGCCCGGTTGATCTCCAGCGCTTCGCCGGCCAACGCCCGCGCCCGATCCACCCAAGTGAGAGCTGCGAGCCACCCCGTTCGTTCTAGGTTGCAGAGGAGGACCACGAGTTGGAACGATTCGGACTCATCGTCATACTGGCCTGCGCCTTTCCGCTGCTCGCGAGCCGGTCAGACTGCGACACCAGACAGGGAGGGTTGACCTGCACGACGGTCAACGTGGGGGTGCAGCCTGGCCAGTGTGTGTCCATCTCCAATCCCTGCGGCGCGCAGTGGCTGCTCCAGGACGGGTTCAGGCTCTGCGACGAACCCGAAGGGCTCACCATCCAGACCACTAGGGCCCGCGGGGTCGTGACCCGCGAGCTCTGCGCCGCGTCCGGCATGCCGCCGCTCAGCAACGCGCGGGTCAACTTTCTCTACGCGACTTTCGACGACTTCGGCGAGCAACATTTCAACGTGACGGTTGGGGTGCCGATCGCGGTGACGGCGACGGCTGTGCCGAGCATGATCATCGCAGGCACCGGCAGCCAGCTCGACGCCAGCGCCAGCGGCGGCACCGGAACTTACACCTTCGCCTGGACTCCCGCCAGCAGCCTGAGCAACCCCTTGATCCAAAATCCGATGGCATTTCCAGCCGCGACCACGACCTACACCGTCACCGTGACGGACTCGGGTGGCAATCAAGCGACCGCTACGGTCACAGTCAATGTGCAGGCGAACCTTCTCGTCACCGCCAACCCGTCGACCGTCGACGCCGGCGGCACGACGCAGCTGTTCGCCAGCCTGCAGGGAGCACTTCCTCCAATCACCTACTCCTGGTCCGCCAACCCGCCGGGCTCCTTGTCCAGCACCACGATCTCGAATCCTCAAGCTAGCCCTCTGGTCTCGACCACCTTCACCGTCATGGTGACCGACCAGAACTACCCACTCGGCGTGACCGGCTCGGTCTTCGTCAGCGT
>JAQBHE010000621.1:0-5425 GCA_032128015.1 Holophagae bacterium | reverse complement strand
GCCGCGCCTCGTCGAGGAAGTATCCGTAGGCGCTCCCCACCTCGAGCAGCCGGCCGCCGGTCATGCCCCGCCGCGCCATCTCCGCGAGGAAGCGCCGAAACGTCGCGCGCAGCGTGGTCTCCTGCGCTCGATAGCTGGAGTACCCGGCGCCGCGGGTGCCTCCGGCGCCGCGGGTGCCCTCGCCCTCGAAGTACGAGTCCTCGCGGTAGGCCTGGAGCATCGCCGCCTCCGCCAGCCGCGGCGACAGGTACCACAGCCCACAGCCCGGACATCGCGAGACTCGGTACGGCGCGAACCGGAAACCTCCAGACGCCGGCGGCGGCGCCCCGCAGAGGGGGCAGGAAGGACTCTCTAGTGTCGCCGCATGCGCGCGCGACATGGGTTCCATTTCGGGAGGCACGACGAGGGTCCTGGGCGAGGCGCCATCGGGAGAAGGAGGGCTCCGGATCGGGGCGGCGCAGTATAGCGGTGGAGATAGCGGTGGAGATTGCCGTCGAGATGCCGTCGCAGATGGCGGTGGGCGTCGGCTCTTGACCGCGCGCCGACCGCCGTTCGCCACCGCGTTGTACCATCCCTGGGCACTCCCCTACCCGGACCCGGCAACCCGCTCGCCGTCAACCGTCCCCTCGCTGACATGAACCCAGCGTTGCCTGCGCTCTTGCTGCTGAGCCTCGCGGGGCTGCTGCTACGCCGGCGCGCTCGAAGCGCCGGCGCCGCCTGGACGGTGATCGGGCTGGCGGCGATGGCGCTGTTGTCGCCAGCGCTGTGGTTGTCCGATGGCATTGCCAGCCCGTCCGCGTCCCTCGGCCAATTGGCGCCGTGGCAAGCCACGGCCGACAGCGACCTCGGCAACCCCGAGATGACGGACGTCACCTTCCAGGTGGAGCCGTGGCTGCTCTACCTGAGAAGCGAGCTCCGCGCCGGACGACTTCCCTTCTGGAACCCGCATCAGTCCTCCGGCGCCCCCTTCTGGGGCAACGGCTCGAGCGCTCCCTTGTTCCCGCTCCACCTACTTTTCGCCGCCCTGCCTGTACAGGCGGGTCTGGTGTTCCTGGCGTGGCTGCGCGTGGTGATCGGCGGATTCGGATGTTGGAAGCTGGGACGGCAGCTGGGCCTGAGCCCGCAGGCGGCGATGCTCGCGGCCCTGATCTATCCCCTCTCGGGCCGCCTGACCAGCTTCCTGCTGTTTCCGATGGCCAACGGACTGGCGCTCGTGCCGTGGGTCTTCCTGGGCGTCGAGCGGCTCGCCGCCGGTCGCGGCGGTTTTCGCCTGCTCGCTGTCGCTGGCGGCCTCCAGCTGCTCGCCGGCCATCCCGAAACCGCCGTCTTCACAGCTCTTGCCGCCGCGCTCTATCTCGCGGTGCGGGGCACTGCCGGACCGCCATGGGTCACCTGGGGCCGCTTCGCCGGAGCCTGGGCGCTGGGCGGCGCGGTCGCCGCCGTACATCTGCTACCTCTCGCCTCGACCCTTTTCGCCACCGACCGCTGGCAGCAGTGGGACCCGGGCGACCCGATGCCGCTCCTGCGGATTTTCACCCTCTGGCTCCGCTTCTTCCTGCCCGACGCCTTCGGCAACGCCGTCGACGGCAGCTGGTGGGGGCCCTACGGCTTCCTGGGGACCACGGTCTATGCCGGATCGCTGGCGGTGCCGTTGGCGGCTGCCGGGCTCGCCGGCGCGCGCAAGGACCGGCGCTTACGAGCGCTGGCTGCGGTGCTCGTGGTCACCCTGCTCGCCGCCTATCACTTCCCGGGCTTCCGCCAGCTGCTGCAGGCGCTGCCGGTGATCCAGAAGGGGCTCCACCACTATCTGTTGCTGGGCGTCGAGCTCTCATTGGCCCTGTTGGCTGGCGCCGGGCTCGACCGCTGGAAGGAGGGCCGGGGCCGTTGGGTGCTGGCTGGCGTCGCGCTTTCCGCCTCGGTGATCGCAGCCGGATGGTGGAGGTTTGCCGGGGTCTGGGAGGAACGCGGTCAGATCGCCGACCAAGCGCTGTGGACCGCGGTCGCGCTCGGCCTCGCTGGCGCCGTTGCCTCCGGCCTTTTGCTCGACGCAGCGCGCCGCCAACGGCTGGCGGCTCTGCTCCTCCTCGCCGCCGTCTTGGACCTCGTGGCAGCGCACGCCCGCACCAACCCGGGTCTCTCCGCGGCGAGCCTCTACCCGCAGACTGGAGCCATTACTTTCCTGTCCTACCCCGACCGCTCAGCCGCCCGCTTCGCCGCCAGCGGTAGCGTGTTGCGACCGAACGCCGCCATGGTCTACGGCCTGTACGACGTGCGCGGTGACGACTCGCTGAAGCTCAGCCACTACGAAGCGCTCTACGCCCAAGAGCTGGGTGGTGGCCACCCCACCTACTTCCAGCCGCTCAGCGCCTGGGAAAGCCCGTGGCTCGACCGCCTCGGTGTGCGCTGGGTGGTCACCGATCCCGGCTCGCAGCCGCTCGCCGCCGGCTGGAGTCATGCCTACTCGGGCGCCGACGCCGAAATCTGGGAGCGCCCGAATCCGCTGCCGTTGGTTCGCTTCGCCAATCCTCGAGAAGGCGACCGCCTCGAGGTCATCGAGCGCTCACCCGGCCGCTGGAAGATCGCGTGGGAGGCAGCCTCCCCCGCGTTGGTGGTGGTCGCCGAGACCTGGGAGGCCGGCTGGCGGGCCGAGGTGAACGGACAACCGCAGCCGGTCGAGCGAGTCGACGGCGTGTTGCTCGGGGTGCGCGTCGGTCCCGGCACCGGCCGCGCGACGGTTCGCCAGCGGCCGGTCGGACTGCTGTGGGGAGCAGCCTTGAGCCTGTTCGGAATCGTCTTCATCGGCTTCGTCGGCGGCCGACTCGAGCCGGCCTCGCCGCCGATCCCAATACCAGCCGTCGGCACGGGTTGAACGACCTCGCCAGGCCCGCGACTCCGTCTCTCGAAGGGAGCTCCCGATGACACTCCGAATCCGCATCAACGCCGTGCCCCCGATCGCCTGGACCGCGATCGTCGCTCTGCTGTTCACCCTCGCGACGGTGCCCGCGCAAGCGACCACCGAGCTACGAGCCGGTGCCGGCATCGGCAACATCACGCCGCCGATCGGCACTCCCTCCGCCGGCTACGGCGATCGCCTCGGCCAAGGGATGACGGGAATCCACGATCCCCTCCTGGCAACCGCTGTCGCGATCGACAACGGCACCAAGCGCATCGTGGTCGTCGGCGTCGACCACCTGGGCTACGACGCCGGGATGGTCGCCGAGGTCGTCGCGCAAGTTCGCAACAAGAGCGGCGACGTCGCGGTCGAGATCTACCTCTCATCGTCCCACACCCACGCCGGAGGTGGCGCCTACCTCGACATCCCCGGCCTCGGCACTACCCTCGCCGGGAAGTTCGATCCAACCGCACGACAGCTCTACATCGACGGCGCCGCCGACGCCGTGCTCGCAGCACTGGGCAGCCTCCGTCCCGCACGGTTCGGCCTCGGCTACGGCCACGCCCCGGGACTCAACGGCTACCGCGGCGACTGGCCACCGAACGTGGTGCCCGCTGACGACGTCGCGGTGTGGAAGGTCACCGCGCCCGACGGCTCGCCGATCGCCGTGCTCTTCAACTTCGCCGCTCACGCCACCGTGCTCCCGGGTCGCGAGAACCTCGAGTTCTCGGCCGACTTCGTCGGCTATGCGCGCGACGAGCTGCGTCGGCGGCTCGGCGAATCGACGGTCGCGGTGTTCACGAACGGCGCCCAGGGCGACGTCTCACCGCGGCCGCCCGGCGGCGACTCGATGTTCGAGCGCTGCCAGGCGATGGGGCAACAGCTCGCGAGCATCGCCGCCGAGATCTGGGAGCGCACCGCCACCACCGCAACGGTCGACATCGCGACCGTCCATCACGGCTACGAGCTCGAGGTCCGGCCCACCTCCCGCGGCCTCACCCTACCCGGCCCGCCCCGTCATTCCGAGCTCAACCTGATCGTCCTCGACCGGGTCCACGCCTTCGTCACCATCCCGGGCGAGCTGAGCACGATCTACGACGCCGACATCCGGCGCTTCGGCGGCTGGCTCGGCTTCGAGCACACCACGATCCTCGGCCTCACCAACGACGCCCACGGTTACATCATCACCCCCGAGTCGTGGCGTCATCGCACCTACGAGTCAACGGTCTCGTTTGGCGGCGAGCTCTACGGCGACACCATCGAGGCCAAGGTCTTCGCGCTGCTGCATCAGCTCGAACCGGCGGGCGCGTACCATCAGGATCAGGCGAGCGCCTCGAGTTTGCTGGCGCCGCCGTAGGGTCGAGGGCGCGGGATCCCGGGGGCACTAGGGTTTCCCGCGACATCGATACCGCTCGGAAACGGTCCAGCGCGAAACATGGTGCTATAAGCCGGTCGCCGCAGCGGGTTGGAGGTGCCGTCATCGGGGATCCGCCAAACCGAGATCACGACATATCTTCCGGGCAAGATGGTCGTTTATCTCTCGGTGCCGCGGTACGGCGGACCGCCGACTCATCCTCGGATTGTGCCACCAGGAGTGCCGACCTCCTTCGCGCAGCAGCTCGCAGCAGTTCTCGGCCAAGTGGCGGATCAAGTCCCGCCGCTTCATACGGCGATCTCGAACTCCTCGAAGTCAGAGCCAGCGGCTGCGAGGGCGTCCGAGCGATTCAGCTCGAGCGCCTCGCGGAGCGTGACTCGCAGTGTCTCCAGTAACTCCGAACGGGTTCGCTCCTGGCAGTTGACGCCCGGAACTTCTTCGATCCACCCGAACCACCAGTCGCCTTCGCGCTTCGCCACCGCAGTGTATGTTTTGCTCATGTAGGGATTCTAGCTGCAGCCGTACCACAAAGCAGACTCGCGGCTGGAACCCCCAAAGTCAGGCCCAGTGCCCAGCACGAGGCGAGGGTTCGCCCAGGGGATAGTCGCGATAGGCCCCGTACCAACTTGGGCGGTCTTAAGAGGCCTGCCGGCCACCACCGCCTGAAGGCGGTGGATTTGGCGGGCGACTGAAGTCGCCTGAAGGCCTCGCCGCCGCTGCAGGCTTGCTCCGAAACCTTGAAGCGGTCGTTCTCGGGCTCGGCATCTTGACGCCCAATGTACTCTGCCACCATGTCCTCACTCACATTCCCTGTCGTCGCAGCAAAGTAGCCCCGCGCCCACAGATGCCGACCCCAGAACTCCTTCCGCAAACGCCGATGATCCTGGAGAAGGTGGTGAGACGACTTACCCTTGATCGCCTGCATCACCCGGCTCGGAGACCACTTCGGAGGGACGTCCAACAGGACGGTGTACATGATCCGGACGCACGTGACCGCTCACGATCTCGATATCGTGGGTTCGGCATACCTCACGGACCAGCCTACGAACCTCCCTCGCAATGTCGCCACGCAGTACCGGCTTGCGGTACTTCGTGATGAACACAAAGTGGTAACGAAGCCGATACACCGCGTGCGATGCACGACGATACTCACTCAC
>JAQBHE010000620.1:0-5669 GCA_032128015.1 Holophagae bacterium | reverse complement strand
GCCGCACCACCGGCGGCGAGCGGATCGGGGTGGTGACCGTCCAACAGAGCGCCGGGGTCGAGAACGGTTTCGCCGGCATTGCCCAGGCCTATACCGACTCGAGTCCAGTGTTGTTTCTGCCGGGACACCCGGGGTCGCAGCTGGTCGGAGTGCCGCCGACCTTCGACGCCGCTGCCCACTACCGTCACGCGACCCAATGG
This sequence comes from Holophagae bacterium, assembly GCA_032128015.1. Taxonomy (GTDB): domain Bacteria; phylum Acidobacteriota; class Thermoanaerobaculia; order Multivoradales; family Multivoraceae; genus JAQBHE01. Next base: position 5,469 of record JAQBHE010000620.1, on the reverse strand, counting down.
GCGGACCTGATTCCGTCGGCGGCGGCGATCCCGGATCGGTTCCGCCGCGCGTTCACCCTGCTGCGTACCGGACGGCGGCGGCCGGTGATGCTCGAGGTCCCGCTCGACGTTGCGCGGCAGGAGTTTCCCGGTGAGCTCGACTACCGTCCGGTTCGACCGGCGCGCGTGGGCCCCGACCCGCTCGCGATCGTCGAGTCCGCCGAGCTGCTGCTCGCCGCTGAGCGACCGATGATTTGGGCGGGCCAAGGTGTGCTCTACGCCGGCGCTAGCGCGGTGCTCACCGAGCTTGCCGAGCTGCTCGAGATTCCGGTGATGACCACCCTCCTCGGCAAGAGCGCGTTCGACGAGCGCCATCCGCTGTCGGTAGGCACCGGTAGCTACAGCCTGACTGCGATGGCGTTTCAGGCGTTGCGCGAGAGCGACGCGCTGTTCGCGGTGGGGGCGAGCCTGGCCCGCGACTTCACCGCGCCGGCGATTCCGGTCGGCAAGCGGGTGATCCACAACACCGTCGACCCGCGCGACCTCAACGTCGCGATTCCGACCGAGGTCGCGCCGCTCGGCGACGCCAAGCTGGTGCTCGCCGATCTGGTCGCCGAGCTTCGCGAACGCGGCGCTGGACCCAGAGGCGAGCGTGGCACGGCGGCCGCGAAAATCGCAGCGACTCGCGAGCGCTGGCAGGCGCGCTGGCGTCCCAAGCTGACCGCCGACGAGGTGCCGATCAATCCGTATCGAGTGATCGGTGACTTCATGGCCACCTTCGACCCGGCGACCACCATCGTCACCCACGATTCCGGCAGTCCGCGTGACCAGCTGGTGCCGCAGTACCAGGCGGTGTGCCCGCACGGATATCTCGGTTGGGGTCATTCCACCCAGCTCGGCTTCGGTCTCGGCGCGGCGATGGGAGCGAAACTGGCGGCACCGGAGAAGCTGGTGGTGAACTTCATGGGCGACGCCGCCTTCGGGATGGTCGGTCTCGATCTCGAGACCGCGGTCCGCGAGGAGATCCCGATCGTCACGGTGCTGCTCAACAATTCGGCGATGGGTAACTACGAGAAGTTCATCCCGCGCGCCACTGAGAAGTACGGCACCAAGTTCTTGAGCGGCGACTACGCCCGCATCGGCGCCGGCCTCGGCGCCCACAGCGAGCGGGTGGACCGGCCGGAAGAGATCGTCCCGGCGTTGCGCCGAGCGGCGGCGTCGGCCGCCGAAGGCAAAGCGGCGCTGGTCGAGGTGATCACCCGCGAAGAGGCGGACATCCCCTACGCCCCCTGGTTCGAGAAAAAGTGACAGGCACCGAAACATCTGTCGCCTCGGGCTGGCAGTGACGCGGTCTACGAGGCGACAGATATTTCGGTGCCTGTCACTTTCTTAGCTGACCGTCAGGTCGGCATGTAGAAGAAGGCGAGACCGAAGACCGCGTAGACCGCGAGCAACAGCACGCCTTCCATCCAATGCGAGTCGCCGTCCAGCGCGGCGAGCGCGAACACCCCGACCGACAGGCCGACCGCGACCACTTCGAGGGTGGTGAACACCAGATCCATCGGCTGACCGAAGCCGTAGCTCAGGAACACCAGGAGCGGCGCGATCAGCAACGCCACCTGCATGCTCGAGCCGATGCAGATGTTCATCGCCAGGTCCATCTTGTTCTTGAGCGCCATCATGACCGCGGTCGAGTGCTCCGCGGCGTTGCCGATGATCGCGACCAGGATCACCCCCACGAACACCTGCGACATGCCAAGGGTCTCGGCCGCGTGCTCCACCGAGCCGACCAGCGTTTCGCTCATCAGCGCCACGCCGGCAGTGGCGACGACCAGCACGGTGACTGCTCGCTTGACGCTCCAGACCGGACCGTGAGCCTCGCTGTGACCCTTGCCGCCCGAGCCCAGGAAGAGGTGGCTATGGGTGCGGAGGCTGAACACCAGGCTGAGGACGTAGGCCGAGAACAGCACGATCGCAATCCACAAGCTCAGCTTCTGGGTCAGAGCGTCGGTGGTGCTCGGCGGCGCGAGGTGGTGGAACAGCGCCGGCACCACCAGGCCGATCGCCGATAGCGCGAGCAGGGTGGCGCCGAGTCCGGCGGCGGTGGCGTTGAAGGTCTGTTTGCGGTGGCGCAGACCGCCGGCGAGCACCGAGAGACCGCCGACCAGCAGGATGTTGCCGATGATCGAACCGGTGAGCGACGCCTTGACCACGTCGACCAGGCCTCGGCGCAGCGCGAGGCCGGCGATGATCAGCTCGGCGGCGTTGCCGAAGGTGGCATTGAGCAGGCCGCCAACGCCCGCGCCGGCGCGCTCGGCTAGGTGCTCGGTGGCTTCGCCCATCAGTCCGGCGAGCGGGATGATCGCGAGCCCGGAGCAGACGAAGATCCAGGTCGGGTCGGCGTGGCGCAGCTCGAGCGCGAGCGCCAGTGGCAGAAACAGAAACAGCGGAGTCAGCGGCGAGACCTGGCGGCCGGCGATCCTCATCGTCGCGCTCCCGATCTCGAATGGCCTCGGCTCAGACCGGGGCGGCCTCGGCCATCGCTCCTGGCACCGAGCCCTTGGCGAGCTCCTGGTCGACCAGCAGCAGGCCGAGGCTGTCGTCGCCGGCCAGGCGCAACCGCCCCAGCAGCGCGCGGGCGACGTTCTCCTCCTCGACCTGCTCGGTGACGAACCAGTCGAGCATGATCTTGGCGGCGCGGTCGCCGGCGCTCTCGGCCAGGGTGTAGAGAGCCTCGATCGAACGGGTGACCGCCTGCTCGCTGGCCAACACCGACTCGATCGCGGTCCGCGGAGATTCCCACTCCATCTTCGGTTTCTCGATCGCCGGCAGCACGACATCGAGGTCGCGGCCCACCAGGTGGTCGACGATGCGCTGGGCGTGAGTGACCTCGTCGTCGGATTGTTGCTTCATCCAACTGGCGAACCCAGGGAGGTCGTGACGATCGAACCAGATCGACAGGGCGTGATAGTGGTGGTAGGCGGCGAACTCCAGCGTTAGATGCTGATTCAACCGTTTGTGCAGCTTGGCGTCCATAGTTTTTCTTCGGTCCTCTCCGTTCTCGGCCGGCCGCCGACAGTATCAAAGCTGTGTCGCCCTGGCGGAAGCCGCCGCTGAGCGATTCCGAAGCCGATGCCCTGTCTGGTCGATCTGTCAGCGCGCGGGCGCCGGCGCCGACTCTTCGCCGACGATCCTCCAGGCGCCGTTTTCCCGAGCGAGCCGAAGCGTCTTGCGCACTAGATCGCGATACTGGTCCGCGGTGTAGCTTTGAAGGAAGGTGACGACAGCGGCGTCACCGCGTGGACGTGTCTCCACCTGCTCGATCCGGACCTCGATCGAGGCGGGAGCGGTGATGCGGGCCCGTCGTTGCGCTTCCCAGGCGGTTCGCGAAAGTCCATTCGGCGGTCCAAACCCCGAGCCGTAGGCCGCAAGGTAGGAGGCGACATCTTGCTGGGACCAAGCCTTGACCCAGCGGTCGACCGCGGCGCGAATCGCCGGAGCGGGGTCGTTTGCTGGCGCGGGCGTCGGCGCAGCTGCAGATGCGGTCGAGGGTTCCGGTGCCCTGGGTGCCGGCGCCGTGGGCAACGGCGCGGCAGGTCTGGTCACACCCGGCAGTGCCGCCGCGGCGGCCGGTTCCCTGGTCGTGATCGACGCGGTGTCGGTTGCCGGTTGCGGCTCGGTCTGAACAGGCGTGGCGGCGACCGCGTTGGCCGCCGGTGCAGTAGCCGTGGTGCCGGTCCCGCGCTCTCGTTGCGCCTCTGGCCACCACCGAATCGCCGCGAGACCGACGGCCACCAGAGCCAACACTGTCAGGAGGGCGCCCGCCCAGCGCTTGTCGAGTCCCGAACGGGTTTCGGCTGCGACCGCCCGAAACGCCTCCGGTCGCGGCGTCGGGGCTGGCGCTGGCGGTCCCGACCCGAGCCCTTCTAGCTCGAGAGTGCTGAGATCGAGACGCCTTTCGGGCGAGGAGAGACCTCCTCCCATCTCGGTCTTCCGTTTCTCGATGACCTCGCGGATCGCCCGCCGGCTGTTCGAATCGAGTCGCTGGAACACCGCGCCCATCCCTGCAGGACGGGACGCGCCATTCGACTCGCGGCGTCGCCAGGCGACCTTGGCGGTGCCCTGGATCGTCGCGCCGCGCTCATCGAGGTTGCACACGAAGTGGAAGTCTTGGCCTGCCGGAAAGGTCTTGGGGCAGGCCACGAACATCCCGGTCATCGACAGGTTGAACAGGTTGCCCGGAGTCTCGGTGTTGCCGAAGCGCAACACCAGCGGTTCGCCGATCGGAAAGCGTTCGGATTCGGGCTTCACTGCGTGGGCCATGGGACGGTTTCAACCTTCGGAGCGGATGACGGTCGCGGGGTCGATTCGAGTGGCGCGAATCGCGGGACCGAGCGTACTGATGATCGCGACTGTGAACAAGATCGCGATCACCGCCAGCAAGGTCGCCGGGTCGAGCGGTCCGACCCCGAACAGGAATCCCTGGAGCAAGCGGCGGAACGCGAATGCCAGAACGATACCGACCACCAGGCCGCAGCTGACCAGGATCGCGCCCTGGCGCAAGACGCCGACGAGCACGCTACGTCGAGTCGCGCCGAGTGCCATCCGAATCCCGATCTCCTGGGCGCGCTGGGTGACCGTGACCGCCATCATGCCGTGGATCCCGATCGCGGCGAGCACCAGGGTGATCAGTCCGAAGGAGACCGTGAGCACCGTGGCGAAGCGCTGGTCGCCAGCGTCGTCGCGGTAGCGCTGCTCCATGGTCTCCAAAGGCGCGAGCGCCAACCGAGAGTCGATGCGGTGGACGATGTCGTGGAGCTGGGGCTCGAGGCTTCGCGGGTCAACCGAGCTGCGCGCGAGCAAGAAGAAGCTGCGTTCGGGCGCCTGCTCGAACGGAAAGTAGACATCGACCTCGCCGCCGCCCAGGCCGATGTGGCCGCGCTGCTTCACGTCATCGACCACTCCGACCACCGTCCACAGACGGTCGCCGCCAACGGTCGGCACGGTCCGGAGGCGCCGGCCGAGCGCTCCATCCGGCCAGACGTTGTGCGCCACGGTGGCGCTCACGACCACCACCGGCGTCGCGTCGACGCGGTCGCCCTCTTCGAGTCCGCGTCCCTCGAGCACACGGATGCCAAGTCCGGCGAAGTAGGCCGAGCTAACCGAGTGGCGGAAGATCTGAACGCCGTCCCGCGAGTCGCCCTCGCCTTCTGCAAGGAGCGAGGTGCTCATCATCGCGTTCGGCGCGAGCAGCGGCCCGGTCAACATCCTCGCTTCGATTCCGGCGACCGCGGTAGTCTCGCCCTCGAGGCGGCGGCCGAACGAGGCGATCGCCTCGGAGTCGGCGTAGGAGGATGCAGGCAGGTTGATGCGCAGCACGCCGAGCCGGCGCTGATCGAAGCCGGGGCTGCTACCGGTGAGGATGCGCAGGCTTCGCATCAGCACGCCGCCCGCGATCACCAGCGCCGCCGCGAGCGCGATCTGCACCAA
>JAQBHE010000619.1:0-2731 GCA_032128015.1 Holophagae bacterium | reverse complement strand
CGGTCTACAGCCAGCCCGACGGCTCGTTCGAGCTGCCGGGGCTCGGCATGGGGAACTACACGGTCCGCGGACGGCTGCTCGGCCGCCTAGATGCGACTGCCGACGTCGGTCACGTCCATGACAGCAAAGCTGGTGTCGAGCTCAAACTCACGACGGCGACCGGCGCCGCCCTCGACCTCCAGCGTCCGGCCAACAACCTGCTCGACCTCATGGCCTGGGAAAACCCAGCAGACGCCCTGAACTTCAAGATGATGTGCACCTACTGCCATCAGGTCGGCACCCTCGGTTTCCGGTCCCCTGAGGAGCCGGTCGACTGGGAGGTCATGCTCACCCGCATGGACGGCTACCAGGGCCTGTACAAGCACACCCAGGAGACCCTGGTCGACCGCATCGTCGGAGTCTACGGCCGCGATGCCGAGAAAAAGTGGCCGGCGTACGTCGCACCTGAGGCCCCGAAGGGTGCCGCGCTGCGCGCCAACATCCAGGAATGGACGATGGGCGTCGAGAACGACGCGATGATCCACGACCTCGGGATCGGCGCCGACGGCCTCATCTACACCGTCAACATGGTCGCGGACGCGATCGAGACCCTCGACCCGAAGACCGGCGACCGTCAGATCTACTCGGTGCCCGGCGGCAAGGAATACGGCTCCACCGACTCCGCGATCAAGGGACCGCACTCGATCGAGCTCGGTCCGGACGGCAACATGTGGGTAACCCTGGCGCTATCCGGCCAGATGGGTATGTTCGATACCAAGAGCAAGCAGTGGCGGGTGGTCTCCGGACACGAGGCGCCACGGCCCCGTGGCGGCTATCCCCACACCCTGCGCTTCGACAAGGCGGGCACCCTGTGGTGGACCGACGCCGCGCTCGGCGTCTTCAGCCTCGATCCCAAGACCTACGACGCCGAGAGCAACCGTTACGCGGTGAAGTTCTACAAGCTGCCGAGCGCTGACCAAGTGCGCGGCGGCGGCGCCCGTGGCGAGTCGCGCGGCGTGACTCCCTACGGCATCGATTCCGCGCCCAACGGTCACATCTGGTACGGCAAGCTGAACGGCCAACGTGTCGGCCGGATCATCCCCGAGCTGGCTGACGACAACCCGGCAAAGATCGTCGAGTGGGAGCCGCCGGTGCACGGACCGCGCCGTCTCCACGTCGCACCCAACGGTCTGGTCTGGGTTCCAGGTTGGGCCAGTGGCGACATCGCGAGCTTCGACCCGGCCAAGGAGGAGTGGAAGGTCTATCCGCTGCCGAAGGGCCCGAACTCGCTGCCCTACGCGCTCAACATCAACCCCAAGACCGGCGACGTTTGGGTGTGCGGTACCGGCACCGACTCGATGGTCCGCTTCGACCCGAAGACCGAGACCTTCACCGAGTACCTGATGCCGACCCGCGTCACCTACACCCGCGAGATCGAGTTCGACGCCGAGGGCAACCTCTGGACCACCAACTCGAACTATCCGGTGCGCCACGTCGAGAACGCCCACGGGTCGGTGATCAACATCCGGGTCTTCTGATCTACCAAACGACCGATCGAGAAGGGGTGGCGCCGCTTGGGCGGCCCACCCCTTTCTTTTTCGGGCGCTACCTGAGTAGATTGCTTACCATGCGCAAAGCCACGCCCCGGGTGATCACTGTAAACACCGTGATCAAGGTGCTCACCGTGGTCGCGCTCGGCCTGCCGACCGCAACGCCCGCGTTGCCGACCAGCACCGCAACCGCCGAGGAGTCGTCGGAGCCGAGCACGGCACAAATCGAGCTCGGATCCCGCTTGTTCCGCGAGCTCAACTTCACCAACCAGGCGGCCGACTACGGCGCCAGCTGCGCCGGCTGCCACGCCACCGGCAGCAAGGTCCGCGACCGCAGCGAGCGGCGTTTCGCCGACTACTCACCGCGAAGCATGAACGCGCTCAAGGTCGTGACCCAGCGTAACACCCCGACCCTCCTCGATATCGGACGGATGGAGCGGCTGGGATGGGCCGGAGAGTGGGACTCTCTCGCCGCGCTGGTCGAGGACAAGCTCACCGGCGAGCAGCTCGGCTGGGGTCCGGCGGATCGCCAGCGCGCCCAGGCCGCGATCCACTTCACCCTCCTCGAAGAAGGCTCCGGCGGCGCCACCAGCGGCTCCTACGCCGAACAGTTCCGCACGGCCTACGGCGTCGACGTCGAGAAACTCAGCGACCGCGAAGTGGTTGTTCTGGGTGCCCGCGCGATCGCCGACTACGTCACGAGTCTGACCTCCACCCGCACCGCGCCCTGGGACGCATTCGTCGCCCAGAACCGCTTTCACCCGGGGCCCAACCGGGGCGAGTCGGCCGAGAACTACTCGTTCGGGCTGTTCAGCCGCATCGGCAACCAGGAAGGTCGCCAGCTGATCAAGCGACCCGTCGGCTTCAGCCGCGACGCCTACCGGGGATTCAAGACCTTCTTTCGCACCACCAGCGCTTCCGGCGAGCCGGTGGGCAACTGCGTCGCCTGCCACACCCCGCCCGATTTCACCGACTTCGGCTTCCACAACACCGGCATCGCCGAAGCCGAGTACGACAAGGTCCACGGCGCCGGCGCCGCGAGCCGTATGGCTCGTCCCAAGGGTCCGTCGCCGGCCACTCGGGCGATCCCGGTGACCGGCGATCCGACCAAGATCGACCTCGGGTACTGGAACCAGGCGCCGCAGGTTGCCGGGTCGTACGCCGCGTTCAAGACCCCGACCCTGCGCAACCTCGGCGGCACC
>JAQBHE010000618.1:0-8866 GCA_032128015.1 Holophagae bacterium | reverse complement strand
GCGCTGGCGCGCGCGCACCGGGCGCGCGGGGACCCGGCCGCAGCCCTCGGCCCCGAGTCCGAGGGTCTTCATGGTCAACCACGTGGCCGCGGCGCCGGTCGCCGGCCGGGAGCCTTCGAGGGTCGAGCGCCAAGGCTCTCGCGCCGGCTGGCGAACGCTGTCGACCGTGTCGAGGTAGGGGGCCGAGAACTGCGACACTTGATAGTCGGCGGCATCGCGCACCAGGATCGCGCCACAGGAGTACGGGACATAGCCGAGCTTGTGGGGGTCGATGGTCAGAGAGTTTGCGCGTCGCATCGCTTCGAGGGCTCGTTGCGCCTCGATGCCGAGCACGCTTCGGGTTTGATGATTCGGCAGCAACGACGCGAAGAATCCGCCATAGGCCGCGTCGACGTGGTGCCAGACGTATAGGCCGCGTTCGCGCTCCCGGCTGTCGAGCAGGTCCTGAACCCGATCGACCGGGTCGATCTCGCCCATCTCGGTGGTGCCGGCGACGCTCACCACCATCAACACCGAACGACCCTCCGAGTCGGCACGGTCGAGCTGGTGACGAAGATCGTCGATCTGCAGTGTGCCGCGCTCGTCGAGATCGATCTGCCAGAACGCTTCCTCTCCCAGACCCAGCAGCGACACCGCCTTGTGCCAAGAGTAGTGCTTGTTCCGCGGTACCAAGACCACCGGTCCGGTAAACGGTCGGCCCTCGAGGGCCTCGATTCGCCGCGCCAGTAGCCAGGGGTTGTTGAGCACCAGACTGGAGGGGCGGAGGTCGGACTCGGCGAGCCCGTGGGCCTTGATGGCGTCGGCGAAAGCTGACCAGCCGCAGGCGGCCAGCTTGTGCAGCGGCTCGTTGGAGGCGGCTCGCTCGCGCAGCGTGATTCCGAGAGCGTGCCAGTGGTCCCACCGGTAGCGGGCTCGCCACAGCGCCTCGATGTTGGCGACCGTGCCGCCCGAGGTGAAGTGTCCCCGGCCGAGCGCCGGGTCGAAGCCGACCATGCCGAGCAAGCCTCCAATCGCCTCGCGCTCGAGGACCTCGGCCACCGGCGCCACCTCGGCGCACACCAGGTTGGGGTTGTGGAGGACGGCGGCGAGGTGGCCGAGGAGCGCCGGCAGCGACAGCTCCGAGACCATGTGTCCGAGGTAGCGCGGGGAGAACCAGGGCGCCTCGCTCTCGAGCCTGCTTATCAGCTCTTCGAGCCCGTCGGCAAGGGCCTGTTGCCGCGCCAGAAACTCCGGTGACTGTCGATCCCGTGTGGAGATCGCGGGCGGGTCTTGGGGGAAAAGCGTTGTTCGCCACCGGAACCAGTGATCGAGCAGGCGGTCGACCTCTGCCCGCAACCACTCTCCGTTCTCCGAGCGCGGGCCGAGGAACAGACTCTTGAGGGCCATGTCCTCGGGTGGGCAGCTTGGCGCCAAAAGTTCCTCCGAATCGATGCCGATCCCGAACGTCCCGAGCGAGGCAATCGCCACGCCCGCGTCCCAAGGCCCGGACTACTTGCCAAGCTAACGAAACACGAGGCTTGCGACTATCGGTGGCATCCGCAGGTCGACACTGCACAATCCCCTAGCCGACGATTCATGAAGGTGCGAAGGGCTCGGCGGGCAAGTCCGGCTGTGGCGGCCGACGTCCCCTCCGGGGGTAGCGGCCGACCTTGGGCGGCCGAATGAGGAGTTGTTGGGGCGTGTGGCATTGCCGCGAACTGGCCGTACCGTCGAGCGCGGCGTTGGGTGGTCGTTCGTTCTGGCGCGGTGAGATCGCCGGCGAGCTCGGCTCGTTCGTCGGCCGCCCAAGGTCGGCCGCTACCCCCCGAGGGACCGGAAGCCCTTGGCCCGGATTAAGTTGATGGGAGAACGCAGAGCAGGTAGTTCATGAATGATCCGGGCTAGATTCTCTCGATCTTGACGGTGATCTCTTCGTCGACGATCAGGAGCGAATGCTCGGGCACTTGCTGCCAGGCCTCGGACGAGATCGGCTCGGAGGCGATTGCCACGGCTCGGTAGTCGCGGTTCGTTGTGTGATCGACGTGCGGTGCGCCGCAGGTCTCGCAATCCTGAACACCGTGGCGCTCGATCCAGTGCAGCGAGTTGTTCCAGCGGCTTGCGATCATCGAGTGACCGTCGGTGAGCAGGAAGTTGAGCCGTTCCGGTTTGTCGAGGCCGAGCGCGCGCGTGCTTGCCGAAAGCGCGCGTACCGACTCGGCGACGACTTTGCCCAGGTCACCGGCCGGGTGCGGTGGTCCATCGAGGTCGACGCCGGCTCGCCGCAACCGCGTGAGCAACCACAGAAAAGCCAGCTCGCTGTCGGTCGAGCCGGTTCGCTCGGTTATGAGGTCGGCGTCGGTCTCAGCGACCATGCCGGGCTCGAGTCGATCGAAGCCGCGCACCGTGCCGTTGTGGGCCATCACCCAACGATCGTGCTGAAAAGGATGGGAGTTCGCGACCGCGGTCCCGCCGACCGTCGCCTCACGAACGTGGGCGACCACGGTCTTGGCAAACACTCGGGAGGCGGCGGTAGCGAAGTGGAGGTCGTGGTAGGCCGCGGTGACCCGGCGCTCGACCTCTGGCCTCCCGTCCATGTAGACCGCGATTCCCCAGCCGTCGGGGCTCGAGCGGCCTCTGAGGTCGTGGCGGCTCTGGACCAAAAGCGCGTTCTGCGCCCGGACCAGGCTGCATTCGACCCGGGTTGGCTCGTTGGCGCGAAATCCGTATAGACGACACACTGGGTTGAAGCAGTCTCGGCGCTCGAAGGTCGGTCGGAGGCCCGAAGCGTAGCGCCTTCGGCTCGTCGACGGTGTCCTGGGCCGCGGTTCGCAGGGCTTCAGAGCGACTTTGGGACGAGGTCGGGACCCGTCAGGGAGCCGCCGCCTGTTAGTCTTGGCACGAGCGAGCCATCGGTCCGTTGGCCGCGCTCCCAGGAGGTCGTGCATGAGTCGTTCCGTCGCCATCGGTTGCCAGAGTCTTTGTGCCCGCCTCGACCGCTCGGTCGGCGCCGGGGGTGATGTCCCCCAGATCGCCAAGCGCGTCGAGGCAACGCTGCGAGAGGCGATCGCCGCGGGCGAGATCGTTCTCCCCGAGGTCTACCGGCGCGCCTGCGACGGCTGCTACGCGCGGCGACTGCTCTACCACAGCCCGGACCTGGGCTACACCGTGCTGGTGATGGTGTGGGGACCCGGCCAGGGCACATCGCTCCACGATCACTCCGGGATGTGGTGCGTCGAGGTGGTGGTCGAGGGCCGGCTCGGGGTCAGCCAGTTCGAGATGATGGAGCACGACGGCGAGCGCTACCGGTTCGAGCCACGGGCCAGCGTCGAGGCCGGCGTCGGCTCGGCCGGCTGCCTGATTCCGCCCTACGAGTACCACACGATCAAGAACGTCCTCGACGACGGCGCCTCGATCAGTCTCCATGTCTACGGCGGCGAGATGGTCGAGTGCGGTGACGGCTGGTACCAGTACTCTCGCCGCCAGCTGACCTATTCGATCGGATGATCGAGGACAGCTCCTCGGGCTTCACGGCCCGATCGGTCGCGGTCCTGGCAGTCCTGGCGGTCTCGGCGCTGGTCGGCTGTGCGGTCGATCGGCCGGCGAGCGAGCAGGCGAAGGGATCCGAGAGCGCCCCGCCCAAGGTCGAGCGCCTCGACCTCGTCGACCGCTCGATCGAGCATCACGGCGGCCCAGCCCTCGAGCGCTCGACCGTCGCGTTGACGGTGACTTCGCTCTCTGGCTCGTTCGACGTGGTCGTCGAGCCTGGTGCTGCTTTCGAGTATCAGGTGAACCGCGAAGTTCGCGGAAAGCGCGAGGTCACGGTCCACACCAACGACAACGTGACCCGCACCCTCGACGGCCAGCCGGTAGTCCTCGACGGCGACGACCAACAGCGTGCTCGCGACTTCGTCTCGCAGCGGGTGTACTTCCTGTTCTTGCCCTACCGTCTCAACGACCCGAGTGTTTGGAAGCAAGATCTGGGCGCAGAGGACTGGGAGGGACGGCGCCTGCGCAAGGTCAAGGTGAGTTTCGACGCGGGCTCATCGAGCAGCGCGAGCTCCGAGTACCTGTACTGGTACGACCCCGACAGCTCCGAGCTGGTGCAGTTCGCGTACAGCTTCGAAGGCGGCCTGCGGTTTCGTCGACTCGAGAACGTACGCCCAATCGACGGCATCCTGTTCGCTGACCACCAGAACTATGCGATCGACGGTTCGGGCATGTCGGTCGACGTGATCACTCCGGACTATCTCCGCGACCAGATGCCGTTGCTCTCGGAGATCCGGCTTACCAACATCGTGGTCACCCCGCGTTGAGATCCCGCGGCGGGCTGCCGCGCCTATAGCTATAGCTATTCATAGCTATAGCCATCAATAGCTAGGGAGAATGAGGAGATGAACAAGTTCTCGCGCACCGTGCTGCCTTGGATCGGGCTTTTGCTCGCGGCTGTGGTCGCGCCATTGCTCGCCCAGGAGCCGACCTACGCCGAGCGTTTGGGCTACCCAAAAGGCGCGCGAGTCGCGATCCTCCACGTCGATGACGCCGGGATGTCCCACGACTCCAACCTCGGCGCAATCCGGGCGGTGACCGAAGGGGTCGCGAACTCGATGAGCGTGATGATGCCGTGCTCGTGGGTGCCCGAGCTGGTCGATTTCCTGCACCAGCATCCCGAGGTCGACGCCGGCCTCCACCTCACCCTGACCTCGGAGTGGGAGCACTACCGCTGGGGACCGCTGGTCGGCCGCTCCCAGGCGCCAGGTCTGGTGGATGCGCAGGGTTGTTTGTGGCGAACCGTCGAGGCGGTGGTGCAGCACGCGACCGCCGACGAGGTGGAGGCCGAGATCCGCGCCCAGCTCGCCCGCGCCCGCGCCATGGGATTCGAGCCCACCCACCTGGACTCGCACATGGGTACCGTGCTCGCTACCCCGGAGTTCATCGAGCGCTATCTCGAGGTCGGCATCGAGAACGGCATCCCGCTGATGGTCCCCGGCGGCCACAACACCGCGCTCGAGAAGCAGTACCGCGACGACGAGATCCGCCGGCTCGAGCGTCTTGGCGAATGGCACGGCCAGGATCTACCGACCCCGCCCCAACTTCTGCGCGCCCCCGAGCTCGGGAGCATCGCCTGGGCCGGCGGGCTGCCGGTGCTCGACGACCTCCACAACACCAGTTACGGCTGGACGCTGCCGCAAGGCGTCGAGCCCACCGATGATCGTCTGCGCGAGCTCAAGGTCGAGCGTTACAGCCAGGCGCTGCGAGAGCTCTCGCCAGGGGTGACCATGATCATCATGCACGCCACCGATCCCCAGCCCGGGTTTGCGGCGATCTCGGGCTCGGGCCCGACGCGCAAGGGGGACCTCCTGGCGATGGTCGATCCGCGCTTGCGCAAGGTGATCGAAGAAGAGGGCATCATCCTCGCGACCTGGCGCGAACTGATGCAACGTCGCAAGCGAGTCGGAGGCTGAGGCCTGTCGATTGTTTGATCAGTCAATGGAACGTTCACGAAGCAATTCAGCAGGAGATCCGAAAGATGAAAACAGCAGAAATAGCAACCGCCAAGGGCACTATACACGTCGAACTATTCGCCGACCGCGTACCGGTGACGGTGTCAAAGTTCGAGAAGCTCGCCAGCGACGGCTTCTACGACAACCTCGAGTTTCACCGCGTGATTCCCAACTTCATGATCCAAGGCGGCTGTCCTCAGGGCACCGGCACCGGCGGCCCCGGCTACACCTTCGCCGACGAGTTCCACAAAGAATTGCGCCACGACGGTCCCGGTGTCTTGTCGATGGCGAACTCCGGCCCCAACACCAACGGCAGCCAGTTCTTCATCACCCACGTCGCGACCCCGTGGCTCGATGACAAGCACTCGGTGTTCGGGCGCGTGCGCGAGGGTCAGAACGTGGTCGATTCGATTGCCCAGGGCGACAAGATCGAGAGCATTCGAATCACCGAAGTGTAGTTCGCAGCACCGTCGCTCGCCGACGTTCTGGATGACCCACGGAACCGGGCTGAGATCGTGTGTCCTGCGCACTTCTAGGCAGCCTGGTCGGTGTCTCTAACGGTCCCGGTGTAGGCTAGGCGTCCTAACCAACCTTGGCGGGCCAGCGATGAAGCGGATTGCCGTCTTTTTGGCAGTGGGCGTAGCCGTGGCTGCGGTGTTGTGGGGAGCGACGAGCATCAAGACTACGGGGAACATCGAGACGTCGGAGCAACTGGTGTCGACGAAGAAGACGGGAACGGCACCGTTGGTGGTGTCGTCGACGACGCTGGTGGCGAATTTGAACGCTGACAAGGTGGACGGTTTCGAGGGGACGGTACTCGACACGCGACTGACGAACGCGGAGCTGTTGTTGGTGGCGGTGACGGACCAGGTGAGCGCCTCGGACTCGATGATGCGACGTCAGCTTCTTTGCAGCGGGGGGGCGCTTCGGTATGTCGATCTCGGTGACGGAACGGTGTGGGACTGCAAGCAGAACTTGCAGTGGCTGAAGGACGCGAACTGCCTGGGCACAGCAGGCTTCGACAACGCAAAGGTTCAGTCCTGACGGACTTCAACGCCGGGACCACGGGAGGCAACTGCGACGACTACGCACCCGGAAGTTACAATGACTGGCGCCTGGCGACGAAGTCGGAGTGGGTGGCTGCGGTCGCTGACGGCAATGCGTTGAGCCCGCAATGCTCGAACCCGGCATTGACGAGCAACGGAGGAGCCCGGCAGGTCGACGACCTACCGCAAGACGGAGATACGGGTGCGTGGGTCGGCACTTGCGCGTCCGTCGGGCCGCTCGCGTTTTCGGGCGTGGAGTCGTCGTTTTATTGGTCGTCGTCTACGTACGCCGGCCTCGCGACCGACGCTTGGGGCGTGGGCATGGTCATCGGCGGCGTCAGCAGCGGCGGCAAGGCGAACACGCTCTACGTGTGGCCGGTTCGTGGCGGGCAATAGGTTCTTTGTCCCGTTGGGTCTTTGGGGGGGCCAGGGGAGCGTAGCAGCTGGTCTTCCTGCCGCTCTTCGAACCGCAGATCGATCGCCGAACGGGCGTTGGTTCGCCGTTGGTCGGAGGTTGGCTCGGAGAATCGAGAGGCGGGGCGCGCCCTGCCGACCCCATCATCGAGTCGATCACTTTGGCTTGACAGGGTCAGCGGCCGGTCTAGACTAGATTCGTGACCAAGGCCGAGATCACTCGCACGGTTCTGGAGCTGCCGCCCGAGGAGCAGCTCGAGCTCGTGGACACGATCTGGGAAAACCTCGACGAGGCCGCGCTTCCTCTCCACGACTGGCAGCGGTCGATCCTGGACGAGCGCCTGAAAGCCGAACAAGAGAGGCCCGAGGAGGGATCGTCCTGGCTGGCCGCAAAGGAGCGCATCCTGCAGCGGCTTTGAGCGCTCGCCGACTGATCCTCACCGATGCTGCCGAGGAAGAAATCCTCGAGGCGGCGCGCTGGTACGAGCGGGAGGCAGCCGGGCTTGGCAAAGCGTTTCTCGAGCAGGTGGAGCGCACTCTCGAGGCGATTGCGGAGAACCCGCGACGTTTCGCGGCGATCTACCGGCGCGAAACGCGCCGCGCGATACTGAGGCGGTTCCCGTACGCCGTGTTTTTTCGGGAGCGGACCGACGGTGCTCTGAGGATCCTCGCCATCCTTCACCTGGCGAGAGATCCCAAACGCTGGCAATCGCGCACGTGATCGCGGTACTGGCCGACCTGGAGCACAACTCCCTCGAGAAGTGACAGGCACCGAAGCATCTGGCGCCTCAGGCGACATCGATTCGGTCACCGGCGCGGTGTGAGCCGCAACGCACTCAGACGGCTCGGCGTCCGGCACAGCTCACGGCAGAAGCTGCAGTCGCGCGTCCGACTGTCGGCATAGCCCTGCGAGGCGACACCAAACTCAGGGCCAGTCACCGGCCGACTTGACTGCTCGCGCAGTTACACAGATGCTGTGGACCATGAAGAACATCACCCTCTCGGTCGACGAGGGCATCCTCGCAGCCGCGCGCCGCTATGCACTCGAGAAAGACCAATCGGTGAACGGCCTGGTCCGCGAGTTCCTGACCGAGATCGCCCACCGGGAGGATCGGGCTCGCCGAGCCCGGCAGCGGATTCGGGAGCTCAGCTCAGAATCCCAGGCGCGAACCGGCGACCGCTCCTGGACTCGTGACGAGCTTCATGAGCGTTGACTGTTTTCTCGACACCAACGTCCTGGTCTATGCCGCCGCTCCGGATGACGGAGGGCAAACCAAGTGCGATCGCTCTCTGGAGCTCATCGAGACCGAGGCCTTCGGTGTTTCGTCCCAGGTTCTCCAGGAGTTCTTCGTCACGGTGGTTCGCAAGATCGAGAGGCCGCTCGGACCCGAGCTCGCGATCGAATGGATCGAGCAGCTCGAGATATTTCCGTGCGCGGTGATCGACGCGGCTTTGGTCAAGGTCGCGATTGAGACCAGCCTCCGATTCCAGATCTCGTACTGGGACGCGGCGATCATCGCGGCGGCCGACCTCATGGGACCGAAGACGCTCTACTCCGAAGACCTCAGCCACGGCCAGCTCTATGGCCGAGTGCAGGTGCTCAACCCGTACCTGTGACCGCCCCGAAGTCAGCCGCGCTGCCGCGGTAGGCTGTCGAGGCCCGGGTAGCGCGCGTCGTCGCCGAGCTCTTCTTCGATGCGTAGCAGCTGGTTGTACTTGGCGACCCGCTCGGAGCGCGCGGGCGCGCCGGTCTTGATCTGACCGGTTCCGAAGGCGACCGCGAGGTCGGCGATCGTTGCGTCCTCGGTCTCGCCGGAGCGGTGGCTCATCACCACGCCCCACGATGCGCGCTGGCTGCGCTCAATCGCCCGCAGGCTTTCGGTGAGGGTGCCGATCTGATTGACCTTGCACAACAATGCGTTGCAC
>JAQBHE010000617.1:0-23908 GCA_032128015.1 Holophagae bacterium | reverse complement strand
CGGAGTCGGACGTCCGAAACCTCGCCAGAACCTTGCGGCGTCGGCCGCAGGCCGGCGCCGCAACGACCGCCGTGAGGTGAAGGACGCCGACGGAGCCGCAGGCGGAGTCGGACGTCCGAAACCTCGCCAGAACCTTGCGTCGTCGGCCGTAGGCCGGCGCCGCAACGACCGCCGTGAGGTGAAGGACGCCGACGGAGCCGCAGGCGGAGTCGGACGTCCGAAACCTCGCTAGAATTCCAACTTTTACGAGTACAACCATCGACTCTCGCGCCTCGCGAGGTACAACAACCTCTTTCCCGTCCCGATTCCAGTCGATGCACGCCGACCAGACCGAGCCCAACGGGTTGCGACCTATATTTTCCGCCGACAGGGGGCGGCGGTCAAGACCCGCCTGCCAGCGGCTCAACGCTGGGCGATCGGCGCCCCCGACACCCCCCCTGCACGCCCACAACTCAGGAATCGGGCCAGGAGCCTGTCCAAGCCACCTCGAGCGCCCCGGCTTCGTGCAACAGACGCTCGAGCGACCCGTCGTCTTCGCCTGGGAGCGAGACCACGATCCGGCCCTCCGCCAAGTGATGAGCGAGCGCGGATGGCGGCACCCGCCGCAAGAGCCGTGCCCGGACAACCACCGCCAAGAGTGTCGCGAGAATCAGTCCGAGCGCGGTGCCCTCGTAGGTGATGATCCCCAGCGGCGGTCCGGACAGAATCGGCATTCCGCCGGTCACGAGCGGGTAGTTCTGGGCGGTGGCGGCTGCCAGCCAGAAGGTGCCGGCGCCGCCGACCAAGGCGCCCGTGATCGCCGCCCACAGCACCCAGCGGCGGCGAGGCGGGCCAGGAATCGGATCGTGATGCAGCGGAGAGCTACTGCGCACCTCCACAAGATCGAGCGAGACTCGTGCCGCCAGGCGGTCGAGGAGGTGGCGAAGCGCCTGCTCGTCGGCGACCGCGGCTTCGATGCGGCTCACCGCGCGACCTCCGGGACTCGAGCGGCAGCGGCCGTCGACTCCTTATTCGCCCCTTCCCGCAACTCCCACAACGAGACGATGGGCACCAGCTGAGTGAAGGCGAAGTAGAAGAACACGAAGGTACCGGCCGAACCCAGTGCGATCGAGATCTCGACCCAGGTTGGAGCGTAGCTGCCCTCGAGGAACGTCTGGCGCGGCACGGACAGCGCCGGCACCACGATCAAGAAGCGCTCGAGCCACATCCCCACCAACACCGCGACGCCGGCGACCGCGGCTCCCAGCGGCCGCCGACCGCGGGGATGGACCAGGATGCCGAGCGGCACCACGACATTGAGCACGACCATCAGCCAGAACCAACTGCCGAAGTTGCCGAGGACCGCGTGGTGGACCGCGCGCTCCGCCTGGTCACCGCCGTACCACACCGTCAGGTGCTCGGCAAACGTGAAGTAACCCCACAGCAGCGACATCGCGACGAACAGCAGACACAGGTTGTCGAACACCTTGTCGGCGAGGACGTCGGCCAGCTGGAGGCCGCGCCGCAGCAGTGCCATCGCCACCAGCAGCACCGCGATCCCGGAGTAGATCGCGCCGACCACGAAGTAGGGCCCGAAGATGGTGCTCTTCCAGCCCGGCACCCGAGTCATCGCAAAGTCCCAGGACACGATCGTATGCACCGAGATCGCCACCGGGATGATCGCGACTGCCAGGATCTTGATCCCCCATTCGAGGGTGTGCCATTGGTCGGGAGTACCCTTCCATCCCAGGGCGAGCCAACGGTAGAGATGAGAGCGAAGGCCGCCGCGGATCTGCCAACGGTCGCGCAGGATCGCGAAATCGGGAATCAACGGCAACGCCAGGTAGACCAGGCTGCCGGTGAGATAGGTGGTGATCGCGGCGACGTCCCACTGCAAAGGCGAGCGGTAATTCGGCCACAGGTAGCGGTCGTTGGGGAAGGGCAGCATGTACCAGAAGAGCCACGGCCTCCCGAGGTGGATCAGCGGAAACAGCGCGCCGACACTGAGTGCGAACACCGTGATCGCTTCGGCGCAACGGGTCAATGGACGCCGCCACTCGGCCTGGGTCACCCGCAGGATCGCCGAGATCAAGGTGCCGGCGTGCGAGATGCCGATCCAGAACACGAAATGGAGGATGTAGAAGCCCCAGAACACCGGCCGGTTGATCCCGGCGACCCCGATCCCGTGGGTCATCTGGTAGCCCCAAACCACCACCAGCAGCAACGCCAGCAGCCCGCTCAACATCGCGCCCACGAGCAGCCCCGGGCGAAAATGCATCACCCGATCGACCAGGGCGCCGTCGCCGGACTGCGCGGCCGACCGGATCATTCGTCGAGCTCCCCGTCGCGGGCCTCGGGTCCCCGTAGGTAGGTGACGGCGGGCAAGGTACCGAGCTCCTCCAGGAGGTGGAACGCGCGATCACTGCGCGCCTTCTGCGACACCGCGCTGTCTGGGTCCTCGAGATCGCCGAAGGTGATCGCCCGCGTCGGGCACGACTGGGCGCACGCAGGCTGGACGTCACCGTCTTGGAACGGCCGGCCACCGGCGGCGGCGCGGTCCTTGGCATCGTGGATGCGCTGGACGCAGAAGGTGCACTTCTCCATCACCCCGGTCGGCCGAACGCTGACGTCGGGGTTGAGCTGGAGCTCGAGCGGTTCCGCCCACTGCGGCTCGAACCAGTTGAACGCGCGTACGGTGTAGGGGCAGTTGTTGGCGCAGAAGCGGGTGCCCACGCAACGGCTGTAGACCATCGCGTTGAGGCCTTCGGGGTTGTGGTAGGTGGCGTACACCGGACACACCGGCTCGCACGGCGCCTCGCCGCAGTGCTGGCAGAGCACCGGCACGAAGCGCACTTGCACGTCCGGGAACTCGCCTTCGTAGAAACGCTCGATGCGCAGCCAGGCATCGCGCGCCCCTTCGCCGCCTCGACCTCGCCGACGGTCGGTATGTTGTTCTCGGAGGCGCAGGCGACCACGCACGCCTCGCAACCGGTGCAGCGGTCGGTGTCGATCACCATTCCCCAGCGGGTCACGGTCCCTCCTCCTTTTCGCCCGAGCCGGTCGGCTCGCGGTCGCCATCGTGGCTAACGGGGCGCCGCGCGACCGGCTCATGGGCTCCCCAGCCGCGCGGGATCTGCTCGGGTCCGCGCAGGCCGCGGCCGAGGATCGCAGGTCGACCGGACGCCGGCATCTTCGCGATCCGCACCACCGCCGATCCCATTGCCGGCACTCCAACACCGTCGACCTCGGTGACCCCGAGCAACGCGGTCACGCTGGCGCCGCGGTCACGGGCGTAGCGGCCGTAGTCGCGGTGCCCGCCGCCGACCGGCATCGCCACACAGCCCGGTCGTGACGCCGGCGAGATGACCAGCCAGGCCTCGACCTCGCCGGCAGCCGAAGCGACCCGGACACGATCGCCAACTACGACGCCCAAGCGTTCGGCGTCGACCGGCGCGACCTCGATCCAGGTCCCCCACATCACGCTCGCGAGCGGATCCGGGAGCTCTTGCAGCCACGGACGATTGGCACCGCGCCCGTCGCCGGTCTTGACCGATTCGAACAGGATCAGCACCAGCATTCCGTCCTCGGGGTTCGGCGCCCCTTGCGGTTCGACGAACGGCGCCACCGACTCCTGCGCCGCGACTGCGATCTCGACCGCACCGGGTGCGCGGGGTGAACTCGCGGTTTCGGGCCACACCCCGCCGCGCTCGAACGCCAGCTGGAGGAACCGCTTCGGAGGCACGCCCTCGGCGCCCGGCAACCGCCCCGCTGCGCTCGCGAGCAGGTGCTCCGCAACCTCGTCCATCCCCTTCCACGCGAACTCGACCGCGAGCCCAGACTGGGTGGCAGCGAGCGCCAGCACGATGTCACCGGGATGGCGCCCCTCGCCTCGGGTCGCGATCACCGGGTTCGCGAGACCGAGCACCGGGATCGCGCTCGAGGCCCTCGGCGAGACGACCTGGAGACGCTCGAAGTCGGTCTGCAGCGGCAGGATCAGGTCGGCGCCCAGGCTGGTGTCGTCGAAGAAGGAGGCGAGGGCAACGCGCCTCGGCACCCGCGCGATCGCCTGCGCAGCCGCGCTTTCTGCGGGTAGATCGTGGAGCGGATCGCACTCGGAAACCAGCAGCAGCTCGGCGGCGGCGAGCTGCTCCGGCAACTCCACTCGCGCCAACCAGGGACCCTCGGGTTCGATCGCCGCCGCGATCGCGAAGCCGGCTCCCGGCAAGACTCCACCGCGACGACCGACGGCCCCGAGCAGGATGTCGAGCCCGAGACCGGCGACCACGTTGGCGAGTCCGCCGGCGTGGGCCCCGGCGCTGCCACCCACGATCACCAGAGGACGCTCGGCGGCGGCGAGCTCGCGGACCAGCGAGCGCAGCCGCGCGACCGCGATGTCACAGGTCGCCGCAGCGGCTTCGAGCGACGGCGGCGGATCGGGAAACAGCTGGCGGTAGCGGGCGGCGTTCGCCGACTCGACCCTACCGCCGTCGAGCAGGGCGCCGGCGAGGGCACGTGCGAGCACCCCTTCCGAGCCCGGGCGCACCGGCAGCCAGCGGTCGGCAGCGGCGCCGGTGAGCGACATTCGCGACTCCGCCTGGATCAACCGGCCCCGCGACCGCCGGCGCATCTCGACCAACGCCCGCGCGTAGTGCACGGGACTGCGCCAGCGATCGAGGAAGGCAGCGCCCAGGCCGAGCACGAAATCCGCCTCCGCCAAGTCGTAGTAGAGCGGCGGCGCGATCCCGAACACTCGCCGGGCCGCTTCGCGCTCCACTTCTTCGTCGGCCGACCGCCAGGCAAACACCGGCGCGCCGCCGATAGCCACAGCGAACCGCCGCCACAGCGCGCCGACCACCTCGTCGTCCCGGCTGAGCACCGCGATCGCGCCGGGACCGCGCTCGCGGGCGCCCGCGACCATCGCCGCGAGCTCCTCGAGGGCCCGTGCCCAAGGGATCGGCTCGAAGTCCGAAGCTGCGCCGCCGGCCTCGGCTCTGGGCTTTGAACGGCGCATCGGCACCGTGATCCGATCGGGGTTGTAGAGCTCTTGAAGCGCCGAGTGACCGAGGGCGCAAACCCCGCCGCGGT
The DNA here is from genome assembly GCA_032128015.1 of Holophagae bacterium. Lineage (GTDB taxonomy): Bacteria > Acidobacteriota > Thermoanaerobaculia > Multivoradales > Multivoraceae > JAQBHE01. Next base: position 18,844 of record JAQBHE010000617.1, on the reverse strand, counting down.
TCACCGGATGCTCGGGGTTGCCCTCGATCTTCTTGGCGTCGCCGCCGACCACCCGCACCAGGACACCGCAGCCAGCGGCGCACTGACCGCAAACCGAGGGACGCCAGACGGTCACCCCCGGGGCCGGGTCGCTGCGCTCGATCGCCTGCTCGAACAGCAGCTGCTCGCGGCGCGCGCAGCCCTCGAGGAGAGCGAGCCCGGCGGCGGCACCCGAGGCGCTCAGAAAATCGCGCCGGCGCATCGTCGATCTAGCGGGCATCACCGGCACCCCAGCGACGGCAGGGTTCTCACGCTCGGTCATCTCGAGACATCCATCAACAATGGCCTCAATAGTGGCAGGCCATGCAGTCGTCGGTGGCGCCGTTCTCGCGATGGCAGTCGATGCACCAGCCCATTCTCGCGACGTCGATCACCGGCTCGGCGACGGTCATCGTCGCGACATCGCCGTGACAGGCCTCGCAGCCGACTCCGGCACGGGTGTGGGGGGCATGCCGGAACTGGACCATTGCCGAGGCCGGCAGGACGTTGACCCGCTGCCAGCGGACCGGTTTCTTCTCCTGGTAAGCAGCGAGTAGCTTCGCGACTTCGGGATGATCCGGCACGATCCGACGGTGGCAGGCCGCGCAGTTCGCGAGCGGCGCGAGCCCCGCCTGGCGATCGTTCTCGGCCCCACGGTGACAGGTCTTGCACTCGAGTCCGCCTTCTTCTTTCAGATGGGCAGCGTGGCTGAACGCAATCGGCTGGGTCACCGCCACCCGAGGCGCGCAGCCGACCATCAGCCCGGCGACGGTCCCGAGGGCGAGGAGGACGACGGTGGGAAACCTGAGGTCGCGAGACGGCACAGCTGAAGCGTGTCGAGAGCGCATCGAGATCGAACCGAGCGAAGAAGCGCCGCACTCTACCAGCCTCGCCAACCCTGGCATCAAGGATGCTCGATCCTTGACCGGAACTCTCGATCTCACCAGGATTCATCCCCATGGCGAATCCTCCTGCCCAGCAGACGTTCCTTACCGCTGAGTGGCGAGACCTGGTGATGCTCAACTACGAGGTCGACCCCGCCTTGCTCCTCCCGCATGTGCCCGCCGGCACCGTGCTCGATTCCTGGCAAGGGTCGACTCTGATCAGCCTCGTGGGCTTCCGCTTCCTCGACACCCGGGTGCGCGGCATCGCGATCCCGTGGCACCGCGACTTCGATGAGGTCAACCTGCGCTTCTATGTGCGTCGAGACGCACCGGACGGCACGCGGCGGGGCGTGGTGTTCAAGAAGGAGATCGTTCCCAGACGCGCGATCGCCTGGGTGGCACGCGCGGTCTACTCCGAGAACTACGTGGCAATGCCGATGCGCCACGCCATCGAGCTGCCACCACCCGAGGGCAAAGACGTTGGCCACGCGGCATACGAGTGGCGATTCCGAGGACGCCGATTTCGACATCGCTGGAACCGACTCGCGGCGAGGACCCACGGTGCTGCCGAGCTGCCGCCGCCCGGATCCGAGGAGGAGTTCGTGACCGAGCACTACTGGGGCTATGCGGCGCAGCCCGATGGCGGAACTCTGGAGTACCGGGTCGAACATCCGCAGTGGCTGGTGTGGCGAGCGACCTCGGCATTCCTCAGCTGCGACGCAACCGCCCTCTACGGAGCCGAACTCGGTCCGTACCTGTCGGGCTCTCCGCACTCGGCCTTCGTCGCCGAGGGCTCGACAGTCACGGTGCGACGCGGGTTGCAGGTCCGATAGGCAAGCTGAACCGCAACCGGCCGCGTGCGGGGTAGTCTTGACCGTCGGGCGCGCTGCGGAGAGAGATTCGATGCACCCTACTATCCACGAGAAGGCACCGAACCAACCGCGGCCGATCGCCGGCCAGCCGACTTCGTTCGCGGCGCTCATCGGTCGGTTCGAGAAAGGACCGCTCGATCGACCCGTCGCGCTCGCGAGCGCGATCGATCTCAGCACGCAGTTTGGAGACGGCTCGAGCGACGCCGCGGTTGTCCGTTCGTTCTTCGACAACGGCGGCAAGAGGATGTTGGTCGCGAGGACCGTGTGTGCATCGGCGGATGCCCTGGCCGGCTCGGTCGAAGACGCGACGGGGCTCCTTGCCCTCGACCACAGCGCGGCCAAGGGGCGTTTCCAACTGCTGATCCTGCCCGCGACCGCTGACCTCGATCCCGCCGGCGCCGCCCGAGTGATCGAAGCGGCGGCGCGGTTCTGTAACCTGCGGCGGGTCTTCCTGATCGCCGATCCGCCGGCGGCGATTTCGAGCGCGAGCGCGGTCCTCGTCTGGGCGCAGCCACTCGATCTTGGAGATGCTGCCGCCAACGTCGCGCTCTACTTTCCGTCAATCGAGCGGGCCATCGCGGCGGGCAGCACCCGGACACTTGCCGCGAGCGGAGCGGTCGCCGGACTCTATGCGCGCAGCGACGAGCAGCGCGGGGTCTGGAAAGCTCCCGCCGGAAGTGCCGCTGCGATTGCGGGCGCAGCCGGCGTCACGTTCAACACGACTCGCGCCGAGATCGCGGCCCTCGCGGCCGGCGGAGTCAATCCGATCCGGGAGCTGGTCGCCGCCGGGATCGTGGTGTGGGGCGCCCGGACCCTCGCCACCGATTCCGAGTGGCGCTACGTCTCGGTCCGCCGCACCGCGCTCTACGTCGAAGACAGCCTGCGGCGAGGTCTCGAGTGGGTGGTATTCGAGCCCAACGACGAGCCGCTCTGGGGCAAGGTACGACGTGCCGTCGACGAGTTTCTTTTCCGCCACTTCCTGGCGGGGGCGCTCGCAGGCAGCACGCCAAGAGATGCCTACTTCGTGCGCGTCGGTCGCACCACGATGACCCAGGACGACGTCGATCGCGGACTGCTCATCGTCGAAATCGGCTTCGCGCCGCTGCGACCCGCCGAGTTCGTGATCCTGCGGCTCGCATTCGCCTCAGCGGTCGACGTCTGAACCCGGGCTAACGATCCCTGCGCTCTCGCGGTGAAGCACTACCCAGCAGCGACTTCGAAGGCGACCGCCAGTTTCTCCCAGCGCAACACGACTTTGGAGCCCGAGACCTCGAAGGTGACCGACTCGACGTGATCGGCCGCCGATGGCTTGGCGGGCACGCGCAAGGCGTCGTCGCTCTCCTTGTAGCTGAACGCCCCCCACTGCTTCGCCACCTTGTTGAAGATGAACTGCCAGTCGTGCTCGCCGGGTAGGGTGAACAGCCCATAGGTTCCGGCCGCCAGCGGCTTGCCGCCGATCTTGACCGCCTTGTCAAAGGTGATCGTGGTCGCCTCGTTGGCGCCGGTTCGCCACACCTGGCCGTAGGGTACCAACGCGCCCCACACCTTGCGCCCGTTGACGTTGGGGCGACCGTACTCGATCGTCACTTGAACGCCGTCGATCGTGCTCTCGACCTTGCCGTTCTTGCTCGGGCGGGTGGCGTCGTCGGCACGCTGGGCGAGCGCCGGTGTCGCGGAGATCACAAACGCCGTCGCCGCGGCGGCGAGGATCATGGTTCGTCCTTGGATGCTGTTCATCGTTGGTTCTCCTGGGAATGGGTGGGCGAGCAAGCTGCACCCATGATCCTAGCGCCGACTCCCGCCTGAGGTAGTCTGAGCGGCCAATCACCGATCGATCGAATGGCGAAACGTCTCACCATCGCGCTCCGATGAGTCCCGAGCTCCACGAATGGACGAACCTGGCGCTGCGCTGGTTTCATGTCGTCGCCGGCGTGTTCTGGCTAGGACAGACCGCGTTCTTTTCCTGGCTCGATGCGCGCATGACCATCGAGGCCGACGAGCACGGCAACGAACGCGTTTGGATGGTGCACAGCGGCGGCTTCTACCTGGTCGAGAAGCAGAAGGTGCCTACGGTGCTGCCGCGCATCCTCCACTGGTTCCGCTGGGAGGCGGCGTTCAGCTGGCTGAGCGGCCTCGCGTTGCTGGTGCTGGTGTACTACCTGGGAGGCGCGCTGGTCGAGCCCGACCAGGAAATCGGCCGCGGTCTCGCGGCGATCATCGCGAGCGCGGCCTTGGTTGTTGGCTGGATCGTCTACGACCTGCTGTGGGCGCGGGTGCCCGATCGTTTCGAGCTGCCGACGACCCTGTTCACCCTGCTGCTGCTGGCCGGCGCTAGCCTGCTGTTCGCGAAGGTTCTGAGCGGGCGCGCCGCCTACATCCACGTCGGCGCACTGCTCGGCACGGTGATGACCGCGAACGTTTGGATGCGGATTCTGCCGGCGCAGCGCCGTTTGGTCGAGAGCGTGCGCAACCGTACCGAGCCCGACCTCGCGCTCGCGCGTCGCGCCAAGCAGCGGTCGCGCCACAACACGTTCATGGCGTTGCCGCTGCTGTTCATCATGATCAGCAACCACTTCCCGACGACCTCCTACGGCCATCGTCTCAACTGGCTGATGCTCCTGGGGTTCATCGGCGTCGGCTTCGCCGCTCGCGAAGTGTTGAACCGGATCGATCGACGCTGACCCGCTGGCGCGCTGCTCCGGAAGCTTCTCGAGCATTCCCCTCAGGGAGTAGCCATCGTCCCTACGCCGAACCCCACGCCCGAGAGCCGTCGCGACGCCGCCACCGCCACAGCACCACGAACGCGATCAGCGCCGCGGCGACCTCGAGCGAGCCGCCGAGCGCGAACGCCACCCCGTAGCCGGCGCGCTCCATCGCCCACGCCCCAACCAACGGCCCGACCGCAAACCCCAGGGACCCGGCGAGATTGAAGCCGCCCATCGCGCTGCCCCGGGTCCCGGGCTCGCTGAGGGCCCCGGTGAGCGCGATCGCGGGCGGGAACATCACCGACGCCATCACCCCCAACGCCAGCATTACCGGCCAGAGGGCGAACAGGCCGGAGATGCCGACCAGGCACAGCACCAGACCGTAGGCCAGCGAGCCGAGCACCAGCGGCCGGTAGGGGCCGAAACGATCGGCCAGGCGGCCGCTCGGATACTGGAGAAGAGCGAACGGCAGCAGGAACGCCGCCAGGTAGCGACCGCGCAAAGCCGGGTCATCGACGCCCAGTGTCCCCAGGTAGAGCGGGAACAGGACGATGAAGAAGCCGACGGTGTAGCGATCGACGAAGTGAAAGGCGTAGGGGAGCAGCAGACGCGGCTGCTGGGCCACCGTCGCCAAGACCTGGCGGATGCCGCGCGGTTGGCGATCGCGCAGCGGGTCCTCGAGGAACAACGCCAGGACGCCGATCACCAAGAACAGCGCCGAAGCGGTCCACAGCGGGGCGCGGACCCCGAATGCCGAGGACAGCACGCCGCCAATCGGCGCTCCTAGAGAGACGCCGAAGATCAGCGCGCCGCCCATCAGACCCATGTTGCGTCCCCGGTTCTTCTCTCCCGAATGATCGAGCATCAGCGCCATCACCGTCGACCAGCCGAGCACTGCAAACGTGCCCTGCAAGAAGCGGATCGCCCACAGACCGTGAACCGAGGTGGCGCGCGCCAACAGCGCGTAGAGGATGCCGCTCGCGACGAAGCCGGCGCCGATCAGCAGCCGGCGCTTCCCGGTGCGATCGCTGAGCAGGCCCCATAGCGGCGCGAACACGATGTACGCGATCATCTCGGTCGAGAAGAACAGGCTGGCGTCGCGCACCGAGCCGCCCAACTCGACGATGATCCAACGCTCGAGCCCGGCGACCACCAGTGTCAGGTTGAACATCGCCACCAGCAGCAGCAGCGATGGCAGGATCAGGTTTCGCAAGGTGAACGCGGTGGCAACCGGGAGGATCCGACATCAGGGGACCGGACCGAGTGGGCCGGAATGGTCGCAGAGTCGGCCGGTGGCGGCAACCGAGTGCGTGCGCCAGCGGCAAGACAGCCGGCCGGCGGATTCGAAGTGAACGCTCCCCTTCCCCTCGCCCCGGACGCAGCGCGCCCGCTGGCCCCCAACCTATGGAAGGTCGGGGCGGTGCGCGCGCTGTTCTGGACCCATTTCATCAGCTCGGTGCTGATCCCGTTCTACCGCGACTGGGGCGGGCTGTCGTTCGCCCAGATCCTGTGGGTCAATGCCTGGTTCATGGTCTGGAACTTCCTGCTCGAGATCCCGACCGGGACGATCGCGGACCGCTTCGGCCGCAAGGCCTCGCTGGCGCTCGGGTGCTTCGTCGGCGGGTTTGCGGCGCTGGTCTACGTGAGCGCGCCGTCCCTGCCTCGGTTCCTGGTCGCCGAAGTGCTGTTCGCCGCCTCCTTCACCCTGTTATCGGGCGCCGACGAAGCCCTGATCTACGACACCCTCGTCGAGCTCGACCGCACGGAAGAAGCGAATCGGCTGTTCGCCCGGCTCGCGAACTGCCAACTCGGCGGCATTGTGGTCGGCGCGCTGCTCGGCAGCGTGATCATGGCCAATCTGGGACTGCGAGCGCCCCTCGCGCTCCAGAGTCTGCCGATGATCGCCGCGGGGTTGTTGGCTTTGTCGCTGGTCGAGCCGAGACGCCATTCCGCCGAGCAGCGCCCGCGCTTCGCCGAGGTCCTGACCGTCGGGGTTCGCACCTTCTTCCGCTCCCCGCCGCTGATTCGGCTAGCGCTACACATGGTCGCCTTCGCGACCCTGGGCTGGATGATCATCTGGCTCTACCAACCGCTGCTCGAGCGCGCCGGCATCCCGCTGCCCTGGTTCGGCGCCGTCCACACCGGCATGTGCCTCGGACAGATGCTGGTGCTCACGCAAGCGGATCGGTTCGAGCGCCTCCTCGGATCGCGACGCCGCCTGCTGCTCGCGGCGCCGCTGGTCGCCGGCTTCGGCTACTGCCTCCTCGCCTTCACGCGATCGCCGGCGGTGGTCGTCGTCGCGATCCTGGCCACCGCCGCTTTCGGTCTCACGAGACCGCCGCTGTTTTCAGGTCACCTGAACCGCCACATCGCATCGCACCATCGCGCCACCGTGCTGTCGACGGTTGCGATGTGGCGGACCCTCGCGGTGGCGATTGCGAACCCGCTGGTCGGCACGCTCGCCGACCGCTCGTTGGGCCTCGTCCTGGCGCTGCTCGGCATCGCCAGTTTCGGCCTACTGCTCGCCCTGCCGCTGCACGACGACGATCTCGAGACGAGCACGGGGATCGAGAAAGACCAGAGCACGGCCACGCCGTGAGACCTCTACGAGACCCCTATGAGACTACGTCTCAATAACGATTGACAAAGCCCCCGCCTGCCCTCCAAGATCCTGTCGATGAAGCATGCTCTCACATCGGCGGCCGGCCACCCTGCCGCCAATGGCGCAGGCGCCAACGGCGTCCCGAACGCCAATGTTGGCGCGATCGCCGATGTTGGCGCGAACGCCAGTCCTGGCGCGCTGACCCTGGCGGAATTGCGCCCGGGCGAACTGTGTCGAGTCATCGCGGTGCGCGCGGTCGACGACCGGTCTTCCAGCGGCTGTTGCACATGGGCCTGCTCCGGGGTCGCGAGATCGAAGTGGTGCGACGAGCTCCTGCCGGAGATCCGATCGAAGTGCGACTCCTGGGCTACTCGCTGTCGCTTCGCCGCAGCGAGGCGAGCCTGGTGGAGGTCGAGCGCCGGCAATGACCGTCCCTGCCCCGGCGCGGGCCGCGGGAAGTCTCGTCCAGCTGCGCCGACCGACGCCGCGTCGAGTCGCGCTGGTCGGCAACCCCAACACCGGTAAGAGCACGCTGTTCAACGCCCTGACCGGGCTCCGACAGCGCGTCGCGAACTACCCGGGGGTGACCGTCGAGGTCAAGCTCGGCGCCCTGCAGATCGACGACCTGGCCATCGACGACCGGTCGATCGAGCTCGTCGACCTGCCGGGGATGTACTCGCTCGCCGGCCACACCCCGGACCAGTTGCTCGCGCTCGATGTCCTGCTCGGACGCAGCGGCCACGGCGACCGTCCCAAGGCGATCGTCGTGCTCGCCGACGCCACCAACCTCGAGCGCAACCTGTTCCTGGTCAGCCAACTGCTCGAGCTGGGCGTGCCGACGGTGATCGCGCTGACCATGGCCGATCTCGCTGCGGCAGCGGGCACGCGCATCGACGCCGTCGAGCTCGAGCGCCGGTTGGGCGCGCCGGTGGTGGCCGTGGTGGCGACCCAGCGGCGCGGCCTCGCCGAGCTCAAGAGCGCGATCGCGCGCGCCCTCGCGAGCCCGGCGCCTCACCGCCCGCGGCTGCTCGCCGAGCTCGATTCGCACATCGACCAGCTCCACGAACAGCTGCTACGCAAGCACCGAGACCTGGCGCGCATCGACGTCGAGCGGGCGCTGATCGATCGCGGCGGCGCCCTCGAAAAAAGGCTGGTCGAGCGTGTCGGCGCCGAGGTGCGAACCCAGCTCGAGGCGCTGCGCGAGAGCTTCGGCGGCGCCCACGCGATCACCGAGCGCGAGGCCGAGGCGCGCTATCGCTGGGCGTCCGAGACCCTCGACGGCGTTGTCCTGCCAGGCCCGGGTCGCCGACGGTGGATCGATCGCGTCGACCGAGTGGTCGCCCACCCGCTCCTCGGCAGCTTGATCTTCATCGGCCTGATGACCCTGACCTTCCAAGCGGTATTCAGCTGGGCAACTCCGGCGATGGACCGCATCGACGGCGCCACCGGCGCGATCGCGGCCGCGATCACCCGCACCCTTCCCGCGGGCGCGCTCGCCAGCCTGCTCGCCGACGGCGTGGTCGCCGGAGTCGGCGCGGTGGTGGTGTTCCTGCCCCAGATCATCACCCTGTTCGCGTTCCTGCTGGTGCTCGAAGACTCCGGCTACATGGCGCGCGCCGCCTTCATGATGGACCGCCTGATGCGGGCGAGCGGGCTTTCGGGACAGTCGTTCATCCCGATGCTGTCGAGCTTCGCCTGTGCGGTGCCCGGGATCATGGCGGCGCGGGTGATTCCGTCGCGTCGCGATCGCCTGGCGACGATCCTGGCGGCGCCGTTCATGACCTGCTCGGCGCGACTGCCGGTGTACGCGCTTCTGATCTCGGCCTTCGTCCCCGACCGCAAGATCCTGGCAGTGCTCAGCATCCAAGGGCTGGTGTTGCTCGGTCTCTACCTGCTCGGAATCGCCAGCGGGGTGATCACCGCGTTGATCCTCAAGCGCACGTTGCTGCGCGGTCCCACTCCGACTTTCTTGATGGAGATGCCGCCCTACCGCTGGCCCGACCTGCGCTCGGTGGCGATTCGGCTGATCGAGCGGGTGCGGATTTTCTTGCGCCGCGCGGGCACCGTGATCTTCGTGGTCGCGATCGTGGTCTGGGCGCTCGCATACTTTCCGCATTCCCGCGCCGTCTCGAAGCGCTTCGACGATCTACGCGCGCAGACGACTCGCAGCGTCGCCGCCACCGACCTCGTGAACGAGATTCACGCTCTCGACAACGCCGAGGCGGCGGCGCACCTCGAGAACAGCGCACTCGGCCGCGTCGGCCAGGCGGTCGAGCCGGTATTCCGTCCCCTCGGCTGGGACTGGCGGGTCGCCTCGGGAGTGATTGCCGCGTTCCCGGCGCGCGAGGTGGTGCTCGCCACCCTGGGCACGATCTACGCGGTCGGATCGGAGGTGGACGAGCACGACCAGGGTCTGATCGCCTCGCTGCGCAACGCGGTCTGGCCCGATGGCCGGCCGGTGTTCACCCTGCCGATGGCGCTCGGACTGATGGTGTTCTTCGCCCTCTGCTTGCAATGCGGTGCGACGGTGGCCGCGATCCGTCGCGAGTCGGGCTCGTGGCGGTGGCCGATCTTCGCCTGGTGCTACATGACCGGTCTCGCCTACCTCGGCGCCTTGGTGACCTTCCAGCTCGGGAGCTGGTTGCAGCAAGCGCCACTCGGTTGACTCGTCAACGCGACCCGAGAGCGATCCGGCAGACCGGCTCGGGGGGCGGCAAAGCGGGGTCGCCCGAGTAGCGCACCGCTTCCAGGAACAGTCCGCTCGCCGGCGCCGTCCACTGCGCCGGGGCGCCCCGTCCGGGAGCGAGAGTGCCCCCGGCGATCAGCTCGCGCAGCTCGTCGAGCTCGAGCTGGCCGGTCGCCACCCGGACACTGGCGCCGACCAGACGGCGCACCATCTTCCACAAGAAGTGCGACGCTTCGAGGCGCACCAGCACCAGCGCGCCCGCCTCGACGACTTCGATCCGCTCGACCTCGACCAGCGTGCTCGACTGCTGCGACGGGGCTTCGCAGAACGACCGGAAGTCGTGGCGCCCCACCGCCAGCGCGACCGCGTTCCGCAAGCGCCCGAGGTCGAGCTCGTCGCGCATCCACCACACGAGACGCTTGCCGAACGCGGTGCGTCGCCGTGACAGCTGGTAGAGATAGCTGCGCGACACCGCGTCATGGCGGGCGTGGAAGCGCACCGGCGCCGGCTCGATTCGAAGTACGTGGACGGTCGCCGGCAGCGCATCGTCGAGGGCGCGCTCGAGACGAGCGTGATCGAGGGCGCGAGGTACCCGCAGGTGCGCCACCTGGCCGAGTGCGTGGACTCCCGCGTCGGTACGGCCGGCGCCGCCGAGGTCGGCCACCTCGACTCCAAGCCCGTCGAGGGTCCGGCGCAGGGTGCCGAGCACGGTGCGCTCGGCATTCCGTTGCTCCTGCCAGCCACGATAGCTCGAGCCGTCATACTCGATGAGCAGCCTGTAGGTCGCCGGGCGGGACGATCCAGACGACCCGGACGACCCGGACGACCGGGGTGGCCGGGATGGCCGGGCCGGTCTGGAAGGGCGTGGCGAATTGGATGGGCGGGGCGAGCGCGAAGGGCGTGCGTTCGGTGGGCGGCGCGGGGGTGAGGGCATCGGGTCACAGCATATCGGTCGAGCCGACGGCGCCCGCGACTGTGCCCGCGACCACGGGCTGCTAGGCTCGGCGGCCCACTCTCGAGCGGGACTGCCGATGACCACCCCGCTCTACGACCTCGTCCTGTTCGGCGCCACCGGCTTCACCGGCCGTCAGGCCGCCGAGTACCTCGCCCGCCATCCGGATCGCCAGCGCTTCCGCTTCGCGATCGCCGGGCGCTCCGAGTTCCGGCTCCAGGCGCTCGCCGACAAGATGGCTGCCGACGGGGTGATTGTTGCCGACGGCGAGGACGCCGAAGCGATCGATCGGATGGTCGACCAGGCGCGAGTGGTCGCGACCACCGCCGGCCCATTCGCGCGCTTCGGCGACGAGCTGGTGCGCTCATGCGCCGAGCGCGGCGTCCACTACGCCGACATCACCGGCGAAACCCCGTGGGTGCGGACGCTGATCGACCGTTTCCACGACCGCGCGGCGACGAGCGGCGCGCGCATCGTGCCCTGCTGTGGCTACGACTCGGTTCCCTCCGACCTCGGCACTTGGTGGATCGTCCAGCAGCTCAGACAGCGCCACCGCGAGGGATGTCGGGAGGTCAAGGCCTTCCATCGGGCGCGCGGCGGCGTCAACGGTGGCACCTTGGCGTCGATGATCAACCTCCAGAAGGAAGGTCGGCTGCGCGAACTGGCCGACCCGTTCCTGCTCAACCCCGAAGGCTGCCGCGACGCCGGGCCCCGCGATCTCGACCCGACACTGCCCTACTTCGAGAAAGAGGTCGGAGCCTGGGTGGCGCCGTTTCTGATGGGGCCGATCAATACTCGGGTGGTTCGTCGCAGCCACGCCCTGCTGGCCGAGAATGGGGGCGGCTACGGCGCGAACTTCCGCTACCAGGAGTACTGGAAGAGTGGCACCTTTCTGGGCATGCTCGAGTCTGGATCGCTGGCCGCCGCTCAAGCCGCCGGAGCGCTGTTCGCGGGAAGCCGCTGGTTCGGACGCGCCCTCGAACGCTTCGTCCCAGGACCGGGTACGGGACCGTCGAAGGCAACGATGGACCGCGGCTCCTTCGAATGCCATCTGGTGGCAACCAGCGCGAGCGGCGCGAAAGTGCGCGGCCGGCTGGCCGGCCAGGGCGACCCCGGGAACCGCATCACTGTCAAATGTCTCGGAGAGTCCGCGCTCGCGCTCGCCCTCGATCGCGACTCGCTACCCGCGACCGGCGGCGGTCTGCTCACTCCGGCGACCGCACTCGGCGGCGCACTGGTCGAGAGATTGACCCAGGCCGGCATCGAATTTCGCCTTCAGAGCTCGCCCGAAGCATGAACAGAGCCGTCGTTTCCGTGCTCACGATCCTGGCGGCCGGGGTGACAGCGTGCGCGGCGGAGACTGCTACGCCGGACAACACTCCCCGTCACCTGATCTATCTCCATGGACGGATCGTCCAAGACCAGCAGAGCCGGCGGCCACAGCATCCCGAGTTCGGTACCTACGAGCTCGACGAGATCGAGAGTGCACTCGAGCAACGCGGATTTGTCACCAGCGCCGAAGTCCGCCCGAGAGCGGCGACGGTGAGCGAGTCGGCGGACCGGGTCGTCGCCCAAGTCCGCAACCTTCTCGCCTCAGGAGTTCCCGCCGAGCGCATCACCGTAGTCGGCGGTTCGATGGGCGCGTCGATCGCGCTGCTCGCCTCGGCGCGGCTCCGAGATTCCGGCCTGCGCTTCGCGGTGCTCGGCGCTTGTCTCGAACCGACCGCCCGCGAGCTGATAAGGGACGAAGGCCACGGCCCGAGCGGACACGTTCTCGCGATTCGCGAGGCCAGCGACGACATCGTCGAGCCGTGCGCCGACTGGAGCGGCGACCTCGGATCGCCGGACCTCGAGGTCCGCGAGATCCGCGTCGACACCGGGCTCGGTCATGGCTTTCTCTACCGGCCGCTCCCGGAGTGGCTCGAGCCGGTGGTCGAGTGGGCGGGCGGCGACGCCACCAAACCAAGTCGGTGAGGCGCCCAGAGAGGCCGGCCGCGAGGACCTCAGATGCCGGACACCGCGCTCTCGTCGTCTCCGAGATCGCCATCGAGATGGGCGGTGCAGTTGAGCGTCGACACCCGCCACGGCGGCTGGGCCTCGAACGTGGTCAACGATGTGTTGCCCCAATGCGCCGGCGCCTCGACCCCGGCCGGCAACGCGAGGTGGTTGCGCGCGAGAGAACCGCAGACCAGACCGTGGGTGACAATCGCCACCGCCGCATCCGGGTCTCGTCGCTCGCGCACCGCGCTCTCGCGCGCGGCGCCAAGCACACCACACAACCAGCGCCAGGCTTCCACGACCCGCTGGTCGAACGCCTCCCAGCTCTCGCCCTGCGGCGGCAGGTAGCCCTCGGCCATGATGTCGACGCCGACCTCGGCGTACGTCCGGCCGCGAAGCTCGCCGAAATCGCGCTCCTGAAGCAGGGGTTGGATCTCTACCGCGGCACCGGTAGCCGAAGCGATCGCCTCGGCGGTCATCGTCGCGCGGCGCAGATCGCTCGCGAAGATCCGGCCGACGGGCGGCGCTGGCGAAGAGGCTAGGCGCACACCGAGCCGTCGCGCCTGACCGACACCGCGCTCGCTCAGGGGCTCGTCGGCGAGCTGGATCACGCCGGTCGCGTTAGCGTTGGTCTCGCCGTGGCGGATCAGCAGGATCGACACCGCGGCAGAGTAGCAAAACCAACCGCCTCATCCCGGAGCGTCGGCCGACTAGGGCTTCCACGAACGGGTCGCACAGGCACACGAGAACAATCCACCGAGAATCCGCAGCCCGCGCAAGGTTCGCGACCCTTTTTGCGTCTCTTGACCTGAGCCGGCGAATGTCCCCGGCCGAGACAGGAGAACCGATGACCACGCCCGCCGCCCTCTCGACACCCTCGGAATGGCTCAGCGCAGAAGCGATCGACCGCTTGGCCACCGAGCTCGAAGCCAAGGATCCATTCCCCGACGATGAGCCTGAAGAGGAGGACGACCCGAGTTTCGGTCCCGCGATGCGCATCTACGAAGTGATCGAGGTCCGCCCCGGCGAAGGCTGCCTGCTGTCTGAGCTCACCTGCACCGACACGCCACCCGAGATCTGGATCGGTCTGCCGGCGCTCGCCGCGAGCAGCTTCATGGGTGATGTCTTCAGTCTGGGCTGGAACGACCGCGAGACCGTGGTCTGGCCGCCTTCACGAAAAGAACGCGGGCCGGGCCACGAACGAGCGCCTTGCCGCGACGCCTGAACGCCCGGCGGCCCGGGGCCGGCGCAGCGGCCGGCCCGGGGCCGGCGCAGCGGCCACTGGTTGGGGCCACCTGGTAGGCTGATCGCTCTGACCACCGCCAACCGAAGGGAGCACAGCCATGGCCGTCACGCTGACCAAGGACTCGATCGATCTCGGAATCGTAGTCAAGGACGCCGCCAAGTCGCTTGCCTTCTACCGCGACCTCCTCGGCCTCGTGGACAAGGGCCAGATGGCGATGCCCGGCGGGGCGACGATGTATCGGCTGCTGTGCGGAACCAGCTTGATCAAGCTGGTGGCGCCGTCGAGCGCGCCGCCAGCGACCGCGCCTCCGGGCGGCATTGCCGGCGCCACCGGCTACCGCTACTGGACGATCTCGGTTTCGAACCTCGACGAGGTCACCGAGGCCGCCAAGGTCGCCGGCTACAAGATCGCGGTATCGCCGCGCGAAATCCGTCCCGGGATCAAGATCTCGATGATCGAGGACCCCGACGGCAACTGGGTCGAGCTGCTCCAGATTTGAACCGACGCGTGTCGCGGTGGCGGACGAGACCCCGAGCCTGGCGGTCTGCCGTCCTCGTCGGGATCGCTGGGCTCGCGATCAGTGTGTTCGCGATCAGTGTGTTCGCGAGCAGTGTGTTCGCGAGCAGTGTGCTCGCGAGTCCAGGGCCCGCCGGCTCGGAGTCGGCGGCGCAGATCGCACCTGGTCCGTTGCCGATCACGATCGAGCACCCGTCGATTGCGATGGCCGACGGGGTGCACCTCGCCGCCGACCTCTACCTGCCGCCCGAACCGCGCCCGCGACAGCTGCCGGTGCTGCTCGAGTACTTGCCCTATCGCAAGGACGAAGGGGCTGACTACCGCTACGGCATCTACGCCTATTTCGTCCGTCGCGGCTACGCGGTAGCGCGGGTCGACATCCGCGGCACCGGTCAGAGCGAGGGCACACTTCCCGACTATGAATACTCGGAGGTCGAGCAGCGCGACGCCGAGGCGGTCATCGCCTGGCTCGCCGCTCAGCCCTGGTCGAACGGCAGAGTCGGGATGTGGGGGATCTCCTGGGGCGGCTTCAACGCGATCCACCTGGCGATGCGCGCACCGCCCGGGCTCTTCGCGATCCTGGCGATCGACGCCACCGACGACCTGTTCTCCGACGACGTCCACTACATCGACGGCCTGATGCACATCGACCAGTACGAGATCAACCAGGATCTCGCGAACGCGGTCACCCGCACCCCCGAGCTGCCGATCGACGACGACGCCCTCGCCGCCCGCTTCGACACCAAGCCCTGGCTCCTGACCAAGCTCGAGCACCAGCGCGATGGTCCGTTCTGGGACCGCAGCTCGCTGTCATCCGACTACCGCAAGTTGCGGGTGCCGGCGATGCTGATCGGCGGTTTCTACGACGGCTACCGCGACAGCGTGCCGCGGATGCTCGAGCACGCCGAGGTGCCGGTCAAGGCGATTGTCGGCCCGTGGAACCACACCTTCCCTCACGATGCGGTGCCGGGACCGCAGATCGAGTGGCGCCACGAGGCGGTGCGCTGGTTCGACCACTGGCTCAAGGGCGAGGAGAACGGAGTCCTCGACGAGCCGGCGCTCGCGGTCTTCCAGCGTCGCTGGCATCCACCCGAGCCGGCGCTGGTCGAGGCGCCCGGCGAGTGGCGGCAAGAAGACGGCTGGCCGATCGCCGGCGCGACCTCGATGTCGCTGTGGCCCGATCGCAACCGCGGGCTCGCCACCTCCCCGCCCCCGGCCGGCGCCGAGTCGTTGCGTTACGTGCCGACCTCCGGAATCGAGGTCGGGTTTTGGTGGGGCGAGGTGGTCGCAGACCAGCGACCAGCCGATGCTGTCAGCCTGGTCTACGAGAGCGCGCCCCTCGAGCGGCCGCTCGCGATCCTGGGCCTGCCGCGAGTCGCCTTGCGCGCGTCGGCCGATGCGCCGCTCGCCCACTTCTTTGCGCGTCTCGAGGACGTCGCTCCCGACCAGGCCGTCACCCTGGTCACCGGCGCCGGCTTGAACGGCGCTCATCGCGAGTCCGCGGCGTCTCCGCGGGCGCTCGATCCCGGTGTCGTCTACCCGCTCGAGCTCGAGCTCCATTTCACGTCGTGGACATTCCCCGCAGGCCATCGAATTCGCCTCGCAATCTCGAGCGCGCAGTGGCCGATGATCTGGCCGACCCCCTATGCGACGACCACCACTCTCCACCTCGGACCGGACACCCGGATCGACCTGCCGGTGCCGCCGCCGGCCCGACACCCGCCCCCCGCGTTCCTGCCGCCCGAGCCGAGTGAGGCATCGCCCACCGCGATCGACGACGCCGGCGCCGGGGGCGCTACCTGGCCGGGTCGTTTCACGGTGGAGCGCGACCGGGTAGCGGCCACGACTCGGGTGGTCTGGCACGGCGAGACCAACTCCCGCTATCCGTGGGCCGACCGCCACCACGCCGAGAGCATCACCTACACCGCGAGCGACTCGATACCCGCCGAGGCGGCGATCCTCGGCGAGACCGAGACGACATTCCGGCTGCCCGGCCGCGAGCTCTCGTGGCGCGGCCGCTTCGAGATGACAAGCGACAAGGGCCGCTTCCACTATCGCTACACCCGCACTCTGCTACGCGACGGCGCGGTGATTCGAACGCGCAGCTGGACCTCGGACATCGACCGCGACTTCCAGTGACCTCGACTGAGCGGCTGGGCCGGACCCTCACCTGCGTCGATCCTGCCCATAGCGCCGAAGCCCCGGCAAGGGCCGGAAGCCGCTAAGGTACCTTCAATGCTGGAACCTGTTGCCCGTGGGTCGAGTTTCTCAACAGCGCGGGCGGCCGAGCGAGAGCAGCAGTCTTGGACCAGACATCGACTCACAGTCCCCCCTCTCGTTCCAGGTCCAAGACTGCCAACGAGGTGGAGGGCACGCGCCGCTGGCGCGTGCCCGGAACCTCGCTAGAGTCAGCCCGATGGCGCTGCTCGCACTCCATGACACCACCCACGCCTTTGGCGGCGCGCCGCTGCTCGACCGGGTCACGCTCCAGGTCGACGCCGGCGAGCGAGTGGCCCTGCTCGGCCGCAACGGCGCGGGCAAGTCGACCCTGCTGCGGATCCTCGGCGGCGATCTCAAATCCGACCGTGGCGACCGGGTGGCGTCATCGGGCTGCCGAGTCTCGCGGCTCACCCAGGAGGTCCCCGCTGGGCTCGAGGGCGACCTGTTCGACGTGGTCGCCGGCGGCATCGCCAAGCTCGGCTCGTTGATCGCCGACTACCATCACGCGAGCATGCACCTCGGCGCCGATGGCACCGGGCTCGCCGAGTTCCAGGCGATCCAGGGCCGGCTCGAAGCGGCCGGTGGCTGGACGCTGCACCAGCGCGTCGAGACCACTCTCAGCCGTCTCGACTTGCCCCAGGAGGGCGACTTCGCCACCCTCTCGGGCGGCATGAAGCGACGGGTGCTGCTTGCCCGCGCGCTGGTCGCCGACCCCGATATTCTGCTCCTCGACGAGCCCACCAACCACCTCGACATCCCGGCCATCGAGTGGCTCGAGGAGCTGCTGATCGCGCGGCGGGGCGGCCTGCTGTTCATCACCCACGACCGCGGCTTCCTGCGCCGGCTGGCGACCCGCATCCTCGAGCTCGACCGCGGGCGAGTCGCGAGCTACCCCGGCGACTACGACCGTTACCTCGAGCGCAGGGAGGAAGAGACCGACGCTGAGCGCAAGCAAGTGGCGCGACAGGACCGCAAGCTGGCGGGCGAAGAAGTGTGGATCCGTCAAGGCGTCAAGGCACGGCGCACCCGCGACGAAGGTCGCGTCCGCGCCCTCGAGCGCCTGCGCGAAGAAGTCCGCCAACGTCGCACCCTGGCCGGTCGCGCCGACCTGCGATTCGATCCCGCCGCGATTTCCGGCAAGCTGGTGATCGAGGCCGAGGACGTCACGTTCGGTTGGGGAGAACCGCCGCTGTTGCGCGGGTTCTCGACCATCGTCTGCCGCGGCGACAAGATCGGCATCCTCGGTCCCAACGGCTCGGGCAAGACCACCCTGCTCCGGCTGCTGCTCGGCGACCTCGAGCCCCAGACCGGCGCGGTGCGCCACGGCACCAAGCTCGAAGTCGCCTACTTCGACCAGCAGCGCGAGCAGCTCGATCCCGACAAGTCGGTCGCCGACAACGTCGCCGACGGCAACGACCGGGTGGTGGTCGGCGGCGAGGGTCGCCACGTCATCGCCTACCTCGAGAGCTTCGCCTTCCCGCCGGCGCAGTCGCGCAGCCCGGTGTCATCGCTGTCCGGTGGTGAGCGCAACCGCCTGCTGCTCGCCCGCCTGTTCACCCGACCGTTCAACGTCCTGGTGATGGACGAGCCGACCAACGACCTCGACCTCGAGACCCTCGATCTCCTCGAAGACCGCCTGGTCGAGTTTCCGGGCACGTTGTTGTTGGTGAGCCACGATCGTGACTTCCTCGACCAAGTGGTCACCAGCACCCTGGTGATCGAGGAAGGCGGACGGGTCGGCGCCTACGCCGGCGGCTACTCCGACTGGCTGATCCAGCGCGCGCATCCGAAGAACACCCCGGCTGCGCAAGCGCGTCGCGGACCGACGGTGCCCGCGGGCAGTGGAGCCAAGCCGCGCAAGCTCAGTTTCCGCGAGCGTCAAGACCTCGACGCATTGCCGGCCAAGATCGAGGCGGTCGAACGCGAACAGCGCGAGCTCCACGACCGGCTCGCCAATCCCAAGACCTACCGGCGCGGCGTCGGCACCGAGATCGCGAGCACCCAGCGCCGGCTCTCGGAGCTCGAGGCCGAGCTTCGCCAGGCTTACAGCCGCTGGGCGGAGCTCGAAGAACGGCCTTGAGAGCCGCGTGCACTCGCAGAGGAGCAGACCCCGGCATGATCAGAGCGTGCGGCTGAGGACCGAGG
>JAQBHE010000616.1:0-4389 GCA_032128015.1 Holophagae bacterium | reverse complement strand
GGCATGACCGCGATCGCGGCGCTGCGGATCGCCGCTGGCCTACCGCGCTTCGGGGTGGACTACGACGCCTCCAACCTGCCCCAGGAGGTTGCGGTCGAGTACGCAGTCGACTTCAAGAAGGGTTGCTACCTTGGCCAGGAGGTGATCGCGCGGCTGCACTATCGCGGCCAGGTGGCGCGCCAGATCCGCCGCTTGGTCATCGAGAGCGGGGTCGCCGAGCCCGCAGCGATCCTGTCGTTCGAGGGCCGCGAGTGCGGTGTCCTGACCAGTGTTCAGCCCTCGCCGGTACCCGGTCCGCGGTTCGCCTTGGCGATGATCCAGCGCCGGGCATCTGAGGCCGGTACCGAGATCGAGATCGCGGGCGGCGGTCGAGCCCGAGTCAAGCCGGTCGCCTAGGACCGCGCCCTCGAAGCTCCGGAGTCGTTGGCTCGAGAGTCGTTGCCTAGACCGCGAACGACGAGCCGCACCCGCAGGTGCCGGTGGCGCGCGGGTTCAGGAACTTGAAGCCGTTGCCCGAGACCCCGAGGGTGTAGTCGATGGTGGTCCCCGCGAGGTAGCGCGAGCTCACCGGATCCACGAACACCCGCAGTCCGTCGTACTCGATCACCCGATCGGTGGGCCTGCCTTCTTTCTCGAAGTCGAGGGCGTACTCGAAGCCGCTGCAGCCGCCGCCTCGGACCGCCACGCGCAGGCCGTGGCCGTCGTCGATCCCCTCCTCCTCGCGGGTGATCTTGACCATCTTGACCGCCTTCGGGGTGAGGTTCAGCGCAGCGTCATCGTCCTCGACGGCAGGAACCGGTGCGGTGGTGGGTGGGGTATCCGAAGCTGCCGGCCCCGGAAGTCCGGGAATCGGCGGAATAGGGGTGCTGGTGTCGATATCGGCCATGGTGTCAGAGCTCCGTGGTGGCGCGTAGCCGGCGCTCGGATAGAGCGCAGCCCGGGTCGCCACACTCCATGGTAGTACGGCGGCCGTGGTTGTCAACTAGCGGGATCGTGGCGGGATCGTGGTTGTCACCGCGCCCCAGCGGTCGCGGGAGGAGACACCAGGCTCCTCGGGGCACGGTTGAGGGGCGCTGTTGAGGGGCACGGTTGAGGCGGCAGTGCTTGCTAGGATCCTCCGGAGATGCTGCGCGGGATTCTCTTCGACTTCAACGGTGTCTTGCTCGACGACGAGCCCATCCATTTCGAGCTCTTCCGGCGAGTGCTCGGCGAAGAGGGGTTCGAGCTCACCGCATCGGCCTACTATCGCGACTACGTGCGTTTCGACGACGCTTCGGGCTTCCGCCACGCCCTCGAGAAGTGGCGAGGAGACGTGGACGAGTCCAGCGTCGCCCGGTTGTGCGCGCGCAAGGCGTCCTACTACCAGGCGCGGGTGCGCGACGGCTATCCGTTCTTCGCCGGCGCGGCCGAACTGGTCCGCGAGGCAGCGGCTGCCGGTCTCGCGCTCGGGATCGTCAGCGGCGCCTTGCGCTCCGAGATCGAGCCAGCGCTGCGCCAGGAAGGGCTCGAAAGCCTGATCCGGGTGGTGGTCGCCGCGGAGGATGTCGATCGGCCGAAGCCCGACCCGGAGGGATACTTGCAGGGGATTCAGAGACTCAACCGCGAGCCGCCGCTGCCCGAGCGTTTGTTTCACGCCCACGAGGTCCTGGCGATCGAAGATACTCCGGCCGGCCTGCAAGCGGCGGCGGCGGCGGGGATGCCCACCCTGGGGGTCGGCCACACTTTCGGTGCCGACAACTTGGCAATGGCCGATCTCACCGTCACCTCGATCGACCGCGTCCGGGTGGCCGAGCTGCACGGCCAGCTGACCGAGCTGAGTCGGCGCTGAGGTCGGGAGCGAAGTTGGATGGTGAGATAACATTTTCTTTGGCGAGCGGTCTGTTGCAGACGTTGTCTATGCTGCAGACGGGCTGCCGTGCAGGTGGACATCGCGGCGGGCGACAGCCAAACCGGAGCGATCCTAGAGATGAAGAGCAGCGAACGAGCGAGTCCCGGCAGCGGTCACATCGAGGTGATCACCGGCGGCATGTTCTCGGGCAAGAGCGAGGAACTGCTGCGCCGCTTGCGCCGGGCGTTGATCGCGCGCCAGCGGGTACAAGTGTTCCAGCCGGTCGCCGACGCGCGCTCCGAGCCGGAGCACATCGTCACCCGAGACAACCGGGCGCTGCGCGCGCTGACCGTCACTTCGAGCCAGGAGCTGCGTGAGCGCCTGGAGCTGGGAGTCGAGGTGGTGGCGGTGGACGAGGCCCAATTCTTCGACGCGGGGCTCTGCGACCTGGCGAATGACCTCGCCGATCTCGGTCTGCGAGTGGTTATCGCCGGCCTCGACCAGGACTACTTGCGGCGGCCGTTCGGCCCGATGCCCGGGCTGCTCGCCATCGCCGAGTACGTCGACAAGATGCACGCCGTGTGCGTGCGTTGCGGGGCGCCCGCCCATTACTCGCAGCGGATCGCCGGTGGCGACCAGCAGCTGCAGGTCGGCGACATCGAGTCATACGAAGCGCGCTGCCGGCGGTGCTATGTGCCGTTCGGGGCGGTGGTCGCCGAGCCCGCCTTGGAGGCCACGGAAGGTACCGTGGCTGCGGGCTTCGCCAAGAGCCTCAGGCGAGCGCGCTGATCGCGCGGTCGATCGCGGCGGCCAAGGTCGCCGCGCCGCTGGTGGCGCCGACTCGGAAGTCGGTGGCGCCGACCCCGAGGTCGTGGCCGGCGCCCGCGATTCGCTGACAGTCGACCAGGCTCGACCAACGCTGTTGGGCCTCGTCCACGGTCGCGCTCGGGGTCAGTGGATCGTTGCCGCCGAAGATCGCCGCAATCGGCACCTCGAGCCGGGCGGCGAAGCCGAGGTCGTGGTTCGAGAGCGGCGGCGCGACGACCATGATGCGGTCGCAAGTCGTCTCGGTCGCCTGGCGTGCGGCCAGCCGCAGCGCCATCGAGGCGCCGAACGAATAGCCCGCGAGCCAGATCGGGACAGCGGGCGCTCGAAGCATGAGGTAGCGCTTCGCAACCGCCAGGTCTTCGAGCTCACCGCGTCCCTGATCGTGGACCCCGGCGCTCGAGCCGACGCCGCGAAAGTTGAAGCGCAGGACGGTGGCGCCGGCGGCGGCCAACCGCATTGCCAGCAGTCGAGTGACCGGGTTGTCCATCGACCCGCCGTAGAGCGGATGCGGGTGGGCCACCACCGCGGCGAATGGCGGTGGGCCGTTCGCTTCCACCAGCCGTGCCTCGAGCGGGCCGGTGTCGCCGGCGAGCTCCAGGCAGTGCTCTTGGTGAATCGGCATCGCAACACTCGCGCGGCGGACGGAATGGTACCAAGTCGCTGAGCGTTGTAGCGATGCATGGCCGGCGCCGGCCTTCATGCGCTTCGCTGATCTTGCCGCGCCGGGGTTTGGGCCCCCATAATCGGTTGCCAGAAGCCGCCGCCGACCGCGTTAGATCGCTCGCCCCGACCTCGTCGGTTCTTCCGCGAGCCCGCTACGGTTTTGTGACCCCAGGAGTTGCTCGATGTTCTTCGATCCGATGTATTTGCTGTTCCTCGCCCCGGGCCTGCTGCTGTCGTTGTGGGCGAGCTGGAAGACCAAGCGCGCCTTCGCGCGCTACTCGAAAGTCCGCTCGGCGAGTGGCCTGACCGGGGCCCAAGCGGCGCGGCGCCTGCTCCAGTCTGCGGGCATCGGCGATGTCGAGGTCGTGGCAACCCAGGGAGTGCTCTCGGATCATTACAACCCGCTGACCAAGAAGCTGGCGCTGTCGGAACCGGTGTTCGCCTCGACTTCGATCGCCGCCATCGGCATCGCCTGCCACGAAGCCGGACACGCCATCCAGCATGCCAAGCATTACGCTCCGCTGTGGGTGCGCTCGGCGCTCGTGCCCACCGCCAACATCGGCAGCAAGATCGGCTATGTGATGATGATGGTCGGCCTGTTCATCCACCCGTACGTGGTCGGCCTCGGCGCAGTGCTGTTCGGCACGGTGCTGTTGTTCCAGATCGTGACCCTGCCGGTCGAGTTCGACGCCACCGCGCGCGCCAAGCGCCTCGCGGTCTCCGAAGGGCTGATCTTGCCTGCGGAGCGCCAGGGGATGGACGCGGTGCTCAACGCGGCGGCGCTGACCTACGTCGCGGCTGCGATCTCGACCCTGCTGACCCTGCTCTATTTCCTGATCCGCGCCGGCCTGCTGCGGCGCGGCTGATAACCGAGGCGACTCGGCCCGCGAGACGGTCGCGTTCAGAATCGTCGAGTTAGGCATTGTCGAGTTAGGCCGGGGAACCGAGCAGCTCGACCAGCTCCCGCTGACGCTGCTCGAGGAGCTCGGGGGTGTCCGCTTCGAGAACCAGCCGGAGCAGTGGCTCGGTATTCGAGGGCCGGACGTTGAACCACCAGTCGGGGAAGTCGA
>JAQBHE010000615.1:0-3517 GCA_032128015.1 Holophagae bacterium | reverse complement strand
CTGCGCGGCAACCTCGCGACCCTCGACTCCCGGGGCTGGATCCAGGATCGCCGCGCGGGACGAATCCGCGACGACGCCGTTGCTCTCGCGGCTGCGCTCGACCGCCTTCATCTCCCCGGCTTCGACACCGACGAAGTGGTGGTGCGGGTGCGCGCCGCGACCGAGCACCGGCTGGCGATCGGTCTCCTGGGCGAGAACCTGTCCCCCGAGATCGTCGGCAGCGACCCCGGCGAGGCCGCCCCGCCTGGCTCACCGCTGACTCCGCGCCCGGAGGATCCGGTTGGCGAGGCTGGGGCGCGAACCGCCCGGATCCTCGCGCTGTTCGAGCAAGAGGCGCGCCGGGTCCTCGCCAAGCACCCGCTGAATCTCGCACGGATCGCCAACGGCAAGCTCCCTGCCAACTGCGTGCTGACCCGCGGCGCGGGGCGCGTCCACTCGCTGCCGGTGCTGCAACCGCTCGGCTTTCCGTTGCGCATGGCCTGCATCAGCGGCGACCAAACAGTCCTCGGGGTCGCCCGGTCGGTCGGCGCGCGCTGCATCTCGAAACCGTTCATGACCGCCAACCTCGATACCGACCTGCGCGGCAAGCTCAACACCGCCAAGCGCGCGCTACGCGACTACGACATGGTGGTGGTGCACGTCAAAGGCGCCGACATCGCCGCTCACGACCGCCGTCCCGACCTCAAGGTCGGCTTCCTCGAGGCCCTCGATCGCGAGCTCGGCCGGTTCCTCACTCGCTACAAGGGCGAGCTACGGCTGGCCGTCGTCTCGGACCACACCACCTACTCGGAGACCGGCCGCCACGGCGCCGACCCGGTGCCGGTGCTGGTCTGGGGCACCGGGGTCGAGCCCGACGAGGTGGAACGCTTTGACGAACGGTCTGCGGCCGCCGGGGGACTGCTCCGCTTCCCACTCCAGCTGCTGGTCGACAAGGTGTTCGAAATGCGGGCGCCGGTGAAGGTCGAGGGCTGATGACCGTCTCTCGCCCTCCGGACCGCACCGCGCCTTGACGCGGCTGCGGTGCAGTGTTCGCCCTCAGTACGACAAGAGCCGAAGGCCGGGGACGCGGGAGAAGTCCTTGTCATTGCGGGTGAGCAGCGGCGCGTCGTCGACCAGCGCCGCGGTGGCGATCAGCAGATCCATGTTCGCGATCCGTTGGCCGCGCCGCGTCATGTCGGCGAGAAGCCTGCCATAGGCCGGAGCGAACCGGTCGTCGGGGTAGGCGACCTCGAGGGCGCCGAGAAGGGCCTCGACTCGCGCCTGCTCCCGCTTCGGCTTCTCGACCAGGCGGACGCCCGCCCACAGCTCGCAGCAGACGTGCACGCTGACCCATAGCTCCTCGTTGTCGAGGGTCGACAGCATCCGATCCGCCGGCCCTTCTTGCTTGCGAGCGGTCGCGCGCAGGAGATCCACGAGAAACGTCGTGTCGAGATGGATCGTCGACATAATCACAGACGGGCCGGCCGGGCCTGATCTCGCCGCCGCTCCTCGATCTGTCGCTCGATCGCCGACAAGGCATCCTCGGAGACCACAACGTCGCGCAGCACCCGACGCAGGTCTCGCCCGGTCTTGGGCCTGCCGAAGTGCTCCTTGATCACCTTGGAGAAGGACTGTCCGGCTTTCTTTCGGCGTGCCAGGGCCTCATAGGCTTCGAGGTCGATGGTAATGGTCTTCACAGCCATGCACGGATCATGCACGGACCAGGAGGTGGAGTCAACGGTTCCCGAGCGCGGCCCCAAGAGGCAGAACGAGGGTGGCCGAGCACTCTTGTCGTTCAACGTCGGCATCGAGGGCCGAGAGGCCATGACCAGCTCCGGCGACCGCGACAGCGAGCACAAGCCGCGACGACTCTCGGTCTTCCACCCGTCATCGGGGCCAGCCGTTCCTGCGCGGGATCGTCACTCACGATCTGGTGCAGCGCGTGCTGTCGTTCGACGCCGCCTACGCCACCGCTCGAGCAGTGCGCGACCAGATCGCGCATCGGGACGAGATCTCGACCCCCGAACTGCGCGACCTGATCGAGCAATCGCTCGAGGAGACCCTCGGTCGTGGGATCCTGGCAGACGCGGTCCCGCCGGTGCGGCCTCCGGACGTGCGGGTCACCTACATAGCAGCGTTCCTCGGATTCAGCCAACGATGTCCGCGGCTGGACTATTAGACTAGGCCCTCTTGCAGCCTTCCAAGTCACATCCGTCGGCGCTGCCCTCGATCCGGGGACTCGACATCCCCTGGCCGGACTGGGCCTCGTCCGACGCCGCAGATTCCCGGTACGACAGAGTCGTCGTCAACAGCACCGGTGTTTCCGCGCTGACCTTGGCGGGCCGGCTTGCTCGGTCGAGCGAGCTCGCCGGCCGCGTCCGGGTCGTCGCTCTGCCGGTCGAGGAGAACCGACGTCTCATCGGGGGCGTGACGTTGCGCGCACGAACCATCGACTACTACGCGGCGGCGATGGGTGTCGAGCGCGACACCTTTCTACGCGAGATGTTCGGCGGCGACTGCCGAACGGCGGTGGCCGATCAACAGATCGGCGCGATGTGCGCGGGAACGCTCGAGAGCGGTTTTCGAATCGTCAAGAAGGCGTGCTTCATGGATGGCCGGCGACCGCGCCGCGGTCGTTCAGAGCAACTGCCGCTGGCCTACGGCGTACGGAACTCCCGCCTTCGCGCGACACTCCAGAAGTTCGCGATCGACGCCGGCGTTCGGCTGACGCCCGAGGTCGTGCCGACCCTCGAGGGATTGCTGGACCACGCCGAGGGGGACCGGCCACTCGTGGTCAACGGCACACCGCGGCCCCTCGTGACCGCCGCCGAGACCGCCGGATTGGGCAGGTCACGGCAGTTCGTGGGCGCGGCGCAGATGGCTTTTCGGTCGACCGCACTGGACGCCAAGGGCGTCATCGCTCGCAATGCGTCGGTCGCCTGCTGGGTCCGCCAGGGTGCCGCGCTCAGTATGGGCGTCTACTACCCCTTCCTCGACCCGCTCTCGCCAGCCGCCGACTACTACGGCATCTTCTACCGGGTCGTGCCCGCTCGAGACGCGAGTGCAACGAAGGACGAGTTGCTCGAGACGTTGGAGGGGACGGTCCGCGGAATCGGCGAAGCCATCGGGCTCGAGCCGGTCGATCCCGAAGAAACACTTGGCACCGCCCTGGTTCCGGTCTCTCCATGGAGGAGAGTCGTCAACTGCCAGCCCGGGGTCCTCGACCTCAGTCGGATCGCCGGAGCCGGGTCGCCGATCATCACGGGCGACGGCATGACCAAGTCAGCCATCGCGGGCCTGATCGCGGCGGAGAGCATCCTCCGGGGGCGGGACCCAGTAGCCGACACGAACCGAGCGCTAGGCGGCTATCGACAGTTGAATCTCGAGCTCCATCTCGCGCTGACCGGCCTCGCCGGCATCGCGTCGCGGTTGTTCCGTTGGTCGCCGAGCCTCGTGTTGTTTCGACAAACTCGTTCGTACTATCGGGACATGTGGGCTGGCGCCTACTAGGAGGGACCCATGGCTGAGCAAGCGTCCA
>JAQBHE010000614.1:0-26091 GCA_032128015.1 Holophagae bacterium | reverse complement strand
ATGCCACTGCCGATCGAAGCCTGGAGCCGGAACAGTTGGTCGGCGTCCTCGGTGTGGCTCTCCGATTCGAGGATCCGTCCCCCCGGATCGATCAGGTTCACCTGTACCTGCAACTGGTCGCCGCTGCGTAGCACCTGACCGGTGAGCATGCGGTTGACCCCGAGGTCGCGGGCCAGCCGCTCGACGTTGGAGCTCGGGTAAGCCGCCACCGCAGTCGAGCCCACCACCTCCAGCTCGCGAATCGACGACAACAGGCTGGCCACCGAGTACGCGAGACCGAGCGACAGATGCTCGAGCGCCGGATCGCCGGTGCGGTTGACGAACGGCAACACCGCGACGCGGACACCGGCAACGGGCGGAGGATCGGAGCCCAGGCCGCTGCTGCGGGAGCGCCACGCCACGAACACGAGAACGACCACCGCCAATACCAGCGCCGCCACCGCGGCCCAACGCACCCAGCCGCGGAAAGGGCCGCCGCCCAGCGTCACTGGCGCACCGCCGCCGATGCGCGCCTGAACCGCTTCGAGCGCCTCTCGGGCCTCGCGCGCCGAGCCATAGCGGCCATCGACCGGCGCCAACATCCGCGCGACGATGGTCTCGAGCTCGGCGTCGAACGCAGAGCCTGCCGAAGCGAGCGACGGCGGCGCCTGCTGTTCGACCTCGATCACGAAGTCGATGAAGGCCCGGGCCCGAAACGGCAGGTTCCCGGTGAGCAGGCGGTAGAGAATGACCCCGACCGAGAACAAGTCGGCACGGGAATCGACTGCCAGGCCGCGCGCCTGCTCGGGCGCAAGGTAGGGCACAGTGCCCATCACTACGGCTTCTTCGGTCAGGAACGCCGGCGGCTCGGGACCGGGATCTTCGTCATCGAGCCGACGGGTCTTCACCGCCTCGACCTTGGCGAGACCGAAGTCGAGGATCTTCGCGACCCCATTCGAGTCGACACAGATGTTGCCCGGCTTGAGGTCGCGGTGGATCACCCCGGCGTCGTGGGCGGCTTCGAGGCCGGCCAGGATCTGGAGCGCCAAACCCACGGCTTCGGCGGGCGGCAGCCGTCCCCGCTTGAGCCGCCGCTCGAGATCCTCGCCGGTCACGTACTCCATGACCAGGAACAGGTTCGAGCCGCCCTCCGCGGTCTCCTCGACCTCGCCGAAGTCGTGGATGGTGGCGATGTTCCGGTGGTTGAGCGCGGCGATCGCGCGCGCTTCACGCAGGAACCGGCTCCGCGCCTCGGGATCGCTGCGCACCCGCTCGGGCAGGACCTTGAGCGCGACCTGGCGGCCGAGCTGACTATCGCGGGCGCTGTAGACCACCCCCATGCCGCCCTCGCCGATCGGCGCGAGGATCTGGTACTTGCCGAGCTTCCGCGGCACAGAACCGGCGGTGCCGCCGCTGCCGGCGCTCTGGTTGGTCACCCGAGCTTAGTCCTTGCGAAGATCTTCCACGGGCGACGGCCTGCCGAAGAAGTAGCCCTGGCCGAGGTCGAAGCCAGCCTCTCGGCACGATCGCGCCTCGTCCTCGGTCTCGACTCCTTCGAGCAACGTCACGATGCCGAGGTCGGCGATCATCTTGACCAGCGCCCGGGTCATCTCACCACGCTTGGCTCCGGCGCTGACGTCGGAAACGAAGGTGCGGTCGAACTTCACGTAGTCCGGCTCGGCTTCGCACAGCTCGCGCAGCCGCGCCGCGCCCTTGCCGAAGTCGTCGAACGCCAGCCCGACGTCGATCGACTGCAGGCGTCGCCGCAGGTCGCCGAGCTCGCCGACATCGGTGACCGCGGACTCGTGGATCTCGAGCACCAAGGGCATGTCCGGGCAGCTGCGGCGAAACACCGACAAGTCATCGAGCAACTCGCCGCAGTCACGCACCTCTGCCGGCAAGGTATTGACGAACAGCTTGGGACGCGCCGGCGCGCTCGCTGGCAGCCGCGGCGCCTCCAACAATGCCCGCTTGCGAAACGCCTCGCTCAACCGCCGCACCAGGTTGAGCCGCTGCGCGAGCGCGAACAGCTCGCTCGCACCGACCGGCAACCCCGGGTGCCGCACCCGGCCCAGCGCCTCGAAGGCAACCACCGCGCCGCTCGCAAGATCGACCACCGGCTGGAAATCGACGCTCACCGAGCCGCTCTCGAGCAGCGCCACCAGATCGCGGGTGCGGCGGATGCCTTCGAGGATGATTCCGACCTGGGTGCGCTCGATTCGGCTGGTGGCGAGGTCATCGCCGGTGGGATCGGATCCTGGGATGAACATCGCCGCAATCCGGAACTCGACGTCGGCGAAGTGGACGATGTCGCCGTCGGCGAGGCCGCGTTCCTCGGCGAGGCGCTGGCCGTTGACGAAGGTGCCGTTGGTGCTGCCGAGGTCTTGCAAGAACAGCGCGCCGTCGCGCTCAAAGAACGTCGCGTGCTGGCTCGACACCCGGGTCGACCACAACCGCAGCTGAGCCGACGGCGCGCGCCCGACGACGAACGGCAGTGGCCGCAGGCTGGTCCGCGAGTCCGGCCCATGTTCTTCGGTCTGGCCGAGCAGGTTCCACTCGATCAACAACTGTCCTCCATCGAGTCGAGAGAAACTATAGTTGGTGCCGATCGCCGGGCTGCCGGAACGCGCAGTCTCAACGCCCAGGACAACCAGGAACGGCAACCAGGAGGGAGAGCCGGTGACCGAGAGCACGCCCGATACTTTGGTCCCGACCCCGCCCCGGGACAGCGACCCCGCGATCGGATCCCTGCTCCTCGACGGCACCACCGGCGCCCGTCAGGCCTACGACCCGGAGCTCGCGACGGCTCAAGACGTCGCGAGCGATGCCGACCTGCCGCTCGGCGACCGCCTGGAAGCCTACGAGGACCTCATCGACTCGGAGATCGGCGACACCGACCTGGTGCGCGCGCGAAATCTCGAGCGCGCGAACGGGTTACGCCAGCTCTACCTCAAGTTCGAGGGCAGCAACCCCACCGGCACCCAGAAGGACCGGATCGCGTTCGCCCAGGCAATGGACGCGCTGCGTCGTGGCTACGACGGCATCACCGTCGCCACTTGCGGCAACTACGGGGCGGCGGTGGCGATGGCCGCGCGCAGCGCCGGCTTGAGCTGCGTGGTGTTCGTCCCCGAAAACTACCAGGCGCGCCGGCTCGCCGAAATGACCGCCGACCGCGCCGAGATCGTGCGCGCCGGCACCGACTACGAAGAGTCGGTGCTGCACTCGCGCGAACGCGCCGAGCGCAGCGAGCTCTACGACGCGAATCCGGGCGGAGCCAACACCGCGATCCAGCTCCGCGCTTACGGCGAGATCGCCTACGAGATCTACGACCAGTTGCGCGACGCGCCCTCGGCGGTGGCGGTTCCGGTCTCCAACGGCACCACCCTCGCCGGCATCCACCGCGGCTTTGCGAGCCTCTTTCGGCGAGGCAAGACTTCGAGGATGCCGCGGATGATCGCCGGCTCTTCGCTCCGCCAAAACCCGATCGTCCAGGCGTTTGTGACCGGCGCTGCGACCTGCGAAGACCTGCCGCCGGAACAGATCCGCGAGACCGAGGTCAACGAGCCGTTGGTCAACTGGCACTCGATCGACGGCGATCTAGCGCTCGCCGCAGTTCGCTCCACGAACGGCTGGGCTGGGTCGGCCAGCGACCGTTCGCTGGTCGCCGCGGCGCGCGCGATCCGCGACCAGCAGGGACTCCACGCGATCCCGGCTTCGACCGCCGGCCTCCACGCGCTGCTCGAACGGCATCGCAAGACGCCGCTGCCGGGGGATCGCTACGTGGTTGTGCTCACCGGGAGACGCTCGTGAGCGCGGCCGGGACAGACCAGGCTGGGTTCCCAGAAGGCCGCGCAATCGTCTACTGCGAGGGCGCTTTCGGGACCCCGAACGGCAAGACCGCTCACGGACTGGTGCGTTTCACCCGCCGCTACCAGGTGCTGTCGGTGGTCGACTCCTGCCGTGCTGGCGAGGACACCGGCGAGGTCCTCGACGGCCGTCGCAACGGCGTCCCGGTGCTCCGGACCGTCAGCGCCGCGATCGAGCACGCCGGCGCCTCAGGGCGCCCGGCGACCCACCTGGTGATCGGTCTCGCGCCCGACGGTGGGCGGCTGCCGCTTTCGGCCCGCGACCACGTCCGCGAAGCCCTCGAGCGCGGGCTCCATGTCGATTCCGGGCTCCACGACTTCCTCGGCGACGACCCCGAACTGGTCGCGGTCGCGACCGCCCGGGGAACGCGGATTCGCGACGTGCGGCGGCCACCTCCGCGCAGCGAGCTCCACTTCTGGAGCGACAAGATCTCCGAGGTGACGTCGAAACGGGTCGCGGTCCTGGGCACCGATTCGGCGGTCGGCAAACGCACCACCGCGGTGCGGCTGGTGCAAGCGCTGGACGCGCTCGGCCACCGCAGCGAGCTGATCGGCACCGGCCAGACCGCGTGGATGCAGGGTGTTCGCTTCGGGATCGTCCTCGACTCGCTGATCAACGACTTCCTGTCGGGCGAGATCGATCATGTGATCTGGCGCGCCTGGAGCGAAGCGCACCCGGCTGTGATCGTGCTTGAGGGCCAGGGCAGCCTGCTCAACCCGGCCTACCCCGGCGGCTACGAGCTGCTCGCCGCCGGCCGACCCCACGCCGTGGTGCTCCAGCACGCACCGACCCGCCGCGAGTACGACGGGTTCCCCGGCTACCGGCTGCATCCTCTCGATCATCAGATCGCGGCGATCGAGATGATCGCGGAACGCCCGGTGCTGGCGGTGACGGTCAACCACGAGGGAATGTCGCCAAGCGAGACGCGCGCGGCCTGCGCCGAGATCGAGCACGCGACCGGCCGGCCGGCCTTCGACGTCTTGCTCGACGGCGCCGAGCAACTCGCCGCCTTGGTCGCCGCTCGGCTCGACCTCGGCCGAGACGCCCTGCAGCCGGGAACACCGTGACCCCGAACACCCAAGGTCCGCCGCCGGAGATCCGCAAGGCCTTGGCCGCGGTCGCCACAATCGACCGGCTCGAGGTGGGTCCGACGCGCATCGAGCCCGAGCGCGTGACCACCCCCTACCGGGTCCACCGCGGCGGCGCGGTGGACGAGACCGAGCTGGTCTATCGCTACGAGGAGCCGGTATTCGATCCGGCAGATCCCGGCTCGCAGAACCTGGCGGCGATGGTCACCGCCCAGGTCGCGCTCAACTACGGGATGTTCTGTCGCGAGCTGGTGTTCCACGGCCCGTTCGACCGTCACGACCGGCAGTTCCTCGCCAACTACGCCGCCCACACCGCACGCGAGATCTTCGTCAACAAGCTGCTCGCGAACAACCCCTTCCTCACCGGGCTCGAGGGTCGCTTGCCGACCGCCCGGCTCGCTACTTATCTTCAAGCCTCGCTGCGTTTCGAAGGACCGAGCGCGGACCAGGTCGCGGCGACGACGGCCTCGGACTGGAAACCCGAGCGAGCGCGCCACGCGGTGCTGTCGAGCGGCGGCAAGGACAGCCTGTTGACCTGGGGTCTGCTCGAGGAGGTCGGGGTCGAAGCCCACCCGATCTTCATCAACGAATCGGGACGCCACTGGTTCTCGGCGCTCAACGCCCACCGCGACTTTGCCGAGCGCATCCCCAACACCGCCCGGGTGTGGACCAGCTCCGACCGGCTCTTCAACTGGATGCTCCGGCACCTGCCGTTCGTCCGCCCCGATTTCGCTCGGGTGCGCGCCGACGACTATCCGATCCGCCTGTGGACTGTGGCGGTGTTCCTGTTCGGGGCGCTTCCTCTGCTGCGCAAGCGAGGCATCGGTCGTCTCTTGATCGGCAACGAGCACGACACCACGGTGCGCTCATCCCAGCGCGGGATCACCCACTACCACGGACTGTTCGACCAGAGCCGATGGTTCGACGACGCGATGAGCCGCTACTTCCGGCGCAAGCGTTGGGGGGTGGTCCAATTCTCGCTGCTGCGGCCGCTCTCCGAGCTCCTAATCGAGAAGATCCTGGTCGAGCGCTACCCCCACCTGCTCCGTCTCCAAGTCTCGTGCCACGCCGCGCACACCGAAGGCGCGGTGGTCAATCCGTGCGGGCGCTGCGAGAAGTGCCGGCGGATCGTCGGCACGCTGACAGCACTCGGCGCCGACCCCGCGCAGTGCGGCTACGACCCGCAGCAGGTCGCCGATTGCCTGGCTGCGCTGGTGGCCCAAGGTGTGCACCAGGAGCAGGCCGGAGCCCGCCACCTGATGCATCTGCTCGCCGAGCGCGGGGCGATCGCCGCGGGCTCCCGAGCCGGCCGCCACCCCGAAATCGAGCAACTTCGTTTCGACCCGGAGCGTTCGCCGATCGAAGCGATTCCCCAAGATCTGCGCGAGCCGGTGCTGCGCCGGATGCTCGAGCACGCGAATGGCGCGGTCGAGCGCAAGGGTCGTGATTGGGTTGCGTTCGATCCGCTGTCCCCTCAGAACCTCGGCAAGCCACACCCGTTCGAGCGCGAGGAGACATCTACGAGCGGAGGGGGCGAAGAACCGACGCCGGGAGTCCTCCTCGGCGAGCTCACCTGGCCCGAAGCCGAGCGACGCTTCCGCGAGGTCGACATCGCGCTGCTGCCGGTAGGCGCCCTCGAGCAGCACGGTCCCCACCTGCCGCTCGACACCGACGCCTACGACGCTCTGCGCCTCGCCCAAGAGGTCGCCGCGGCCTGCACCTCGCCGCATCCGCTGGTGCTACCGCTGATCCCGTACGGGGTCTCGTACCACCACGACGACTTCGCCGGCACCTTCAGCATCAGCCCCGACACCCTCGCTCGACTGGTGATCGAAGTCGGGGCGAGCGCGGTGCGCAACGGCGTCACCAAGCTGGTGATCGTCAACGGCCACGGCGGCAACAGTCCGGCGCTCCATTTCGCGGCCCAGGTGATCAACCGCGACTTCAAGATCTTCACCTGCGTCGACACCGGCGAGACCAGCGACGCCGACGTCGACGCGATCGCCGAGACCCACAACGATGTCCACGCCGGCGAGATCGAGACCAGCACCAGCCTTGCGCTGCGCCCCGAGCTGGTGCACATGGATCGCGCCGAGGCCGCGGTGCCCCGCTTCTCGAGCCACTACCTCGACTTCTCCTCGAGCCGCAGCGTCGGCTGGTACGCCTACACCAAGCGCATCTCGCCAACCGGGGTCATGGGCGATCCCACGAAGGCGACCCGCGACAAAGGAATCCGCATGTGGCAGGCGATCGTCCGCAACCTGGTCGAGTTGGTCGAAGATCTCAAATCGATGAGCCTCGACGAGATCCACCAGCGCCGCTACTGAACGGCCGCACTACGACGGACTACGACGGATACCGCGCTTGCGAATCACCGCCGTCACCGCCTGGTCGGTCCGCTTCGCGCTGCGTGTGCCCTACGCGATCAGCTACGAGAACATCGACCACACGGTCAACGTCTTCCTGCGCGTCGAGACCAACCGCGGCATCACCGGCTTCGGCTGCGCCGCGCCCGACCTGCAAGTGACCGGAGAGACCCCGGAGACCGTACTCGCCGACATCACAGGACCCGCCGCCGAAGAGCTCGAGGGGGCGGACCCTCTACGCACCTCGCGGCTGCGCGAGCGCCTGCGCGCCCGATTCCCCGACCATCCCTCGGCGCTCGCCGCCGCCGACATGGCGCTGTGGGACATCCTCGGCAAGGTCGCCGGCCTGCCGCTGTACCTGCTCCTCGGCGGCCACCGCGACCGCATCATCACCGCCATCACCATCGGTGTGTTGCCAGAGAACGAGACCGTCGAGCGCGCCCGCGACCTGGTCGGCCAGGGCTTCCGCGCGCTCAAGCTCAAAGGCGGACGCGATGTCGACGACGACATCCTGCGGGTGCTTCGGGTGCGCGAAGCGGTGGGCAAGCGCGTCGAGCTGCGCTTTGACGCCAACCAGGGCTACGACGTCGAGCAGACCATGCGCTTCCTCGAGGGCACCAAGCCCGCCGGTCTCGAGCTCGTCGAACAGCCGACGTCCCGTCACCACCCCGACCTGCTCCGCAAAGTGACCCGCAACACCGAGATGGCAATCATGGCCGACGAGAGCCTGGTGTCGCTGCGCGACGCCTTCCGGATCGCCCGCCGCGGCCTCGCCGACATGGTCAACGTCAAGCTGATGAAGGTCGGCGGCATCGGCGACGCGATGCAGGTCGCCGGAATCGCTCGCGCAGCCCGGCTCGAAGTGATGGTCGGCTGCATGGACGAAGCCGCGCTCGCGATCGCCGCCGGCCTCCACTTCGCACTCGCCCACCCGGCGGTCCGCTACGCCGACCTCGACGGTCACCTCGACCTCGAAGGAGACCCCACCGACGGCGCGGTGATTCTCAAGAATGGGACGTTGTTCCCGACGCAGAAACCGGGGCTGGGGTTTGATCTGTGAAAACCCGACTCGGCCGAGCAAGCGTCGAGTCAACGACCGAGGGTCGGCCCCGCAAACCGCACGCCAACTCCCAGCCTGGCCCGGCCACACCCGAGACTGGCCGCGCCGCCAGCCGCCCAGTCCCCAGAGAGTCTGAGAGTCTGAGAGTTCAGCTTTCTCACTCCCCGCTTCCCGCTTCCACATCACCGCCAGCTCGTTCAGGGAGCTCGAGCTCCCTCCGACCTACGGAGCCGTCGGTCGAAGGTCACAAGCTCGATCGAGGTCGATCTCGCTTCCGACAGGATCAGGTAGTCGGAGAAGTCTGCGGTCCCGTTTCGGTAGAGCTCGACGGCTTCGGTGAAACGCGCCTCGCTCTGCAGCCGAAACGCCCGGTTGGACGATAGATGATCCAGAACCTCGAGCACCTGGGGCCGTCTCAGGTCGTAGGCACCCGTGAGGACCCAGACGGTCTCTGCCTGTACGACCTGAGGGACGAACAGCTCGCCGGCTTCGGCGGCCAGGCTGCGAGCCCTCGCTACCTGGGCTCTTTCCTCGGGATCGTCCACGAGAATGCGTACCAGGACATTCGTGTCGACGGCGATCACCCTCCGCCCTTCCTCCGGATCGCCTTTTCCATGTCCTCGAGGGACGCCGTTCGCTTCGCCTGGACCAGTCCGAAAGCGGCCTCCACAGAGGTTTCGACCGGCCGCAAGATGAGCTCGCCGTCTTCCTCCGAGAAGGCGACGACGCTTCCCTCCTCGATCTGAAGTCGCCGCCGAAGTCGGGCGGGGATGGTGACTTGCCCCTTACGCGTGACGGTCGAGGTATCCATCGCTCCATGGTACTGCATCTACCCAAAGGTAGTGCCTCCTCGATGTGTACTACCAGGAAAGCGCCGACTCACGAGTCGTGACGGGTGAGCCGGCGAGCGTGCCGGCAATGCCTCCCACGACAACGAACCGGACGTGGCGGTCGACGACGGTGGCAGGAGCTCAACCGGATCGAATGCGTCGGGCACGGCGGAGCCCCTGCACGCCGTCGACGAATCCTCGAAGGGTCCGCAGCCTCTGGAGTGGCGTGAGCTCCAGCATCGAGACGATCTGCATCCGGTCGGCTTCGTCGAGCGCAGGCAGTGGAGAATCGCCGCGACGGTCGATCCGCAGCCGGCCCAGCGTGAGCGCCGCCCCGCACAGGTTTCGGACCACTGCGTCTCCGTCGAGCCGTCAAGCAGCGTTCCCGATCACCGGCGTTTCGACTTGCCAACGATGATCAACGGCGGCCTCGCAAAGTCCTCGGCATATACGAGATACTTGAACTTGCCGCCGCTGACCTTGAACTTCACGCTGACGCCGGGCTTGCCAACGACTGTGAACTTGTAGACGTCCGAGCTCACTCCGTCCACGGTCTCCATCGCGATACCTTCGAACACAAACCGGTTTTCGTCGTCGCCAATCCTGAGCTTCGGCTGGTCATCGACGAGCGTGAAGTAAATATCTCTCGCGCCGGTCGACGTCGGCCTCTCGAGCTCATAGCTGCCGAGTAGCTTGAGCGCGATGTCATTGGGCAGCACCGACGTGTGCGGCTGCGCGGACAGGACGGCAACGCCGTTCACGAACAAGCACGTAACTGCGACGGCTCCGATCAACAAGGAACTGGCGAGCTGTGCCTTCATTGCTTAACCCCGTAGGTGTATGTTGCGAATGTGCCGCCCGGGTAGCAGGCCAGACTGATGGCCGCTGAGGTCTCTCCCGGCGCCAGCTTGAACTGGAATTTACCGGGCCCCTGCGCACGGGAGTTTCGCGCCTCTGCGATCTTCGGCTGATCATTGTCGACAAGACCCAGTATCTGGTCTACTATCGGACCATGATACGACTCAACATCAGCCAGGCCAAGACCCATCTCTCGAAGTACCTCGAACGGGTCGAGAAGGGCGAGACCGTCGTCCTCTGCCGTCGCAATGTCGCCATCGCCGAGATCCGCCCACTTCCCAAGGCCCCGAAGAAAGCTCGCCCGATCGGGATCGACCGGGGTATGGAGGTTCCGCAGAGCTTCTTCGAACCATTGCCGGAGGAGGTCTTGAAGGCCTTTGAAGGCCTCGGCGACTCCTCGTGAAGCTGGTTGTCGATACCTGCACCTTTCTATGGCTCGCGGCCGACGCCCCCGAGTTGTCCCACGCGGCCAAGGCCGCGTGTCGCGATCCGGGCAACACGGTGTACCTGAGCGCGCTCTCGGCCTGGGAGATCGCGATCAAGCATCGGCTCGGACGACTGCCATTGCCGGAGCCCCCGGCCCGTTACGTCGCCACGCGGCGGAGTTTCTTGCAGCTCGAGTCTCTGAGTTTCGACGAGGCCGCCGCTGGCCACGAGGCTCTCCTTCCGCCGCATCACCGGGATCCCTTCGATCGCGGTCTGGTATCGCAGGCCATTCTCCACGGTCTGAGAATCGTGACCCCGGACCCGATCCTGAGTCGGTACCCGGCACCGATTCTCTGGTAGTTGGTTGGGATCCTTCGGCTGAGCCGGCGCGCTGCCTACCGAACGCCAGCAAGACTCCGAAACACCTGCTTGCCGATGGCCTCGGCTCCGGGCTCGTCGAAGTTCGAGAGCACCACCACGGTCAACGTGCCCTCGCTCTCCATCACTGCACTCACTCCCGGCGCGCCGCCGGCGATGCCGGTGCCGTAGCCGCGCAGGAACTGCTCCGTGGTCTCTTCCGCGACCTCGTCGTCGAAGTACCACGCGGTGTAGCCAATGGGCAGCAGCCGTCGCTCGCGCAGCGCCCGATCGAAGGCCAACAGATCGCTTGAGGTGGCGTAGGCGCTGCCGGCTGAGTTGCCGATCACCGGCAGGATGTGGACGTTGCTGCGGACATGGTGCTCCGGGTTGTCGCCACGCCCGTCCTGGACGGTGTAACCAGTGGCAACGTTTGGCACCGGCTCGTCGCTGCGCACGAACGCAGCATCCTTCATCCCCGCGGGCTCGAAGACGTGCTTTGCGACGTACCCGTGGTAGCTCTCCCCAGAAACCGCTTCGATGATCGCGCCGAGCACCATGTAGGCCCCGTTTGAGTAGCTGCGCCCGGTGCCGGGCTCGAACTGCAGCGGCTGGTCGGCGAACAGCGGGAAGAACGACGCCGGCGTCGTGTACAGCACCTTGGATGAGTCACGAAAGCGCGGGCCGAAGATGTCGCCGAGCCCGGAGCTGTGGTTGAGCAACTGGGCAATCGTGATCCGCTTTGCGACCTCCTGGTTCGGGTAGTCAGGGAGGTGGCGGGCGACGGTGTCGTCGAGCCGCAACTTGCCGGCTGCAAGCAGCTGGCCGATTGCGACCCGGGTGAAGCTCTTGTTGATCGAGCCGAGGTCGAAGCGAGTGGCGGCGGTATTGGGAGCGCCGTACTGGCGGTTCGCGAGGCCGCGAGCAGTCTCGAAGATCGGCTTTCCATCGAACGCCACCAGCGCGGTGCCGGCGAAGCCGGTTTCCTTCTCGACCCGGTCGAAGAACGTTGCGAGCGCGGCCGCGGTTTGCTCGACGGTCATTCCCTTCGACAGCTCGAGCGGCGGTAGCGGTGGACCGCGACGCTCGGCGGGCCCTCCCATCTGGACACCGATGCTCGAGAACTTGCCGCCGGCGTCGATGCCGAGCTGCAGCTGAAGCGGGGGTCCGCTGGGGCGCCGACCGCCGAGCGTAACCTCGTCGGGGCCGATTTCGATGTCCGTGACCTCGAACTTCTTGAAGTCGCCGGCCATGCGTCCGGCCATCTTTCGCCACTCGCCTTCCGAGCGTTTGGCGAGGGTCGCCGGCGCGAGGTTGTCGAGGAGAAAGGCGTGGATGGTCTCGGCTTCGCCGGTCGCGAGCGCGCGCGCCAGACCGTTCGCGCGCGCTTCGGGACTGGTCTGCGCGAAGGTCGCCTGAGCGAGTAAGAAGCCAATCGCAAGCGCGAATGCGATCACAAAGACGGGTCGGCGGATGTTCATTCTGTTATCTCCAAGAGATGCAGTGGGAGTCGGGGTTGACCGCAAGCGCCCGATGGTAGCGCTCTCGCTGTCTCAAGAACGCTCGAGTGGCTGTTCCGTTCCGCTCGGCGCCGAGTCCAGGCGAGG
This sequence comes from Holophagae bacterium, assembly GCA_032128015.1. Classification (GTDB taxonomy): domain Bacteria; phylum Acidobacteriota; class Thermoanaerobaculia; order Multivoradales; family Multivoraceae; genus JAQBHE01. The sequence continues at coordinate 13,653 of JAQBHE010000614.1, read as the reverse complement.
CCCGAGGGCGGCGCTTGACGGCACAGCAAGGCGCAGGCACTCTGGAGCGCGATGCGACCGCCACGCTTAGGCGAACGACTCTCAGGAGCTAACGATTTGTCCCAGTCTCGATACCTTCCATTGCCGCTGACCCAGACGCTGATTCTCGGCGTGGTCCTCACGCTCTCGGCCTGCGCGCCGGCGAGCGCGCCCGCCGGCGGTGAGATCGGCGACCAGGTGGCGGCGGCGCTGCGCTCGGGCAACGCCAAGTTCGAGCATCCGGAATGGGAGCGCCTGCTCGCCGAGTCGGTCCGCGATGGATTGGTCGACTACGGGTCGCTGTCGCGGCACCGCGACGTCCTCGACCGCTACCTCGACCGCATCGCCAAGGCCGAGCTCTTCCGCCTGCGCCCGGATCACCTGAAGGCGCTGCTGATCAACGCCTACAACGCCTACACCGCGGTGGCGATCCTTGGGCACCCCGGCGTCGCCTCGATCCGTGACATCGACGGCGTGTGGTCGAAAACCACCCACACCGTCGGCGGCTTCGAGGTCACCCTCGACAACATCGAGCACAACCTGCTGCGCCCCTACTTCAAGGACCCGCGGATCCACGTCGCGGTCAACTGCGCGTCGCAGTCGTGCGCGCCACTGCCGCCGTGGGCGTTCGACGGCGATCGGCTCGACGCCCAGCTCGACGAGTGGACCCGCGCCTTCTTCGCCAACTCCAAGTACGCGCGGATCGAAGGCGGCAAGCTGTGGCTGTCGAGCCTGCTCGACTGGTACGGCGGGGATTTCACCGCCATGGAAGCGCGTCCTCGTGCCGATACCCTCGCCGGCTTCGTCCGGCTCTCCGCGCCTCCCGAGATCGCTTCGTTCATCGACCAGAAGGGCGGCAATCCGGAGATCGCGTTTCTGGAGTACGACTGGTCGCTGAACCAGGCGCCGGCCCCGTAGCCTGGGCTGTGCCGTAGCCTGGGCTGTTCAGACAAACCACGGCGGAGGTAGCGCTCTCGCAGTCGGCCGCCAAGCTCGGCCGCTACCCCTGGGAGGGTGCATACGCCCGGTGCTTGCGAAGCGGCCGAGCCGGCCGGCCGCTACGTTCGGAGAAGATCTAAGAGGCGCGCTCCGAGTTTGGCGGACAACACGAAAGACCGTTCGGAATGGCCTCGGGGAGAAGCGTCTCAGTCGGCGCGCAGCGCTTCGGCGGCGTCGATACGACTGGCGCGCATCGCCGGCCACCAGGCGCCCGCCACCGCGACCGCAACGAACAGGGTGATGGTCACCAGCCAGGCGCCTGGATCGGTGGTTCCGACCTCGTAGAGCTGGGTGCGCAGCCAGCCCTGAAGCGCCAGCAGAAGCCCAGTTCCGATCGTGATCCCGATGCCGACGGTGACCGCAGCTTCCCCGATCACTTGACGCGCGATCTGTCCCGGTCGCGAGCCGAGTGCGAACCGGATTCCGATCTCGCGCGACCGCTGGCTGACCGCCGACGCCAGCACCCCGTGCAGGCCGACCAACGCCAGCAGGAGTGCCACGCCGGCGAACGATCCGGTGAGCGCGGCGCTGAAGCTGGCGGTGGAGCTCTGGCCGGAACGCCGCGAGGTCATGGTCTCGAGACCGAAGACCGGCATCGTCGAGTCGAGCGACCGGGCTCGTTGCTCGAGGAGCGGCAGCAAGGACTCGGGACGACCGGAGACACGAGCGATGCCGACGATCGCGCGGGTCGGCAACTGATCGTCGAAGAAATAGACATCGGGATCCCGCGCCGCATCGGCCGAGGGCACGAGATCGCGATTGCGAACCGCCGGAACGATGCCGATGACTTCCACCCACTCGACGCCGGCCTGCTGTTCCGGGCTCGCCTCGGGATCGAGCGGCCGGCCGAGCTTGAAGCGGCGGCCCACCGCCTGATCGCCACCGAGCCGGCGCGCCAGGTCCTCGTCGAGAACGGCGACCGCGCGCGAATCGGCGCGATCGGTTCCATCGAACACCCGCCCGCGCCGGACCGGGATGCCCAGGGTCTCGAAATAATCGCGCGAGACGCTGTGCCGAAAGACCCGAATCGCGCCACCATAGGTCGCCTCGGGATCTGGCGACGAGTCCTCGGTGCTGATCAAGGTGGCGCTGTAGCCGCCGGCGAGCGGCGCGTCCGACGCCAGAGCGAACGACTGAACACCTGGGAGCGAACCGATCTCGGTCTGGATGCGCTCGCGCAGGGCTCGAATCCGGGCGTCTCGAGCCTCTCGCTCTTCCCCCTCTGGACCGCTCGGGAGGGTTGCTTGAAACAGCGCGAGCCCGCCCGGCGCGAAACCGAGATCGATCGCGCGGACCCGCTCGAAACTGCGAAGCAGCAACGCCGCGCCGAGCGACAGCACCACCGCGAGCGCGACCTCGGCAACCAGCACGACCCGGCGCAGGCGCAGGGTTTGCGGCGCGTCGGTGCGACCGCGCAGAGCGTCGGCGAGTCTCGAGCCACCTCTCGCCAGCGTCACCGACGCGCCGCCGGCGAGAGCGATCAACGCCCCGCATACCACCGCCAGCGCGAAGCCGGCCCCGAGAGCGCCGCGGTCGAGCCCGAGGTGACTCCACGGCGGCAGGCGAAGCAGCGGGGAGCGGGCGAGCAGAGCGAGCACCACGGCCGCGATCGGTAGCGCTGCCGCACCGCCGGCGAGCGCGAGCATCGCGGTCTCCGCCAGCGCGCGACGCCACAGTCGGGCACGCCCAGCGCCGAGAGCGGCGCACACCGCCAACTCACGCTGCCGTCCGAGGTTGCGCACTAGCACCAGGTTGCCGACGCTGCCGCAGGCGACCAGCAGCAACAGCCCGACCGCGCCCAAGAGCAGCTGCACCGGTCGCCCGAGATCGCCAACGATGTCTTCGGCGAGGGGTCTCACCGCGGCGGCATAGCCGGCGTTGGTGTCCGGATACTCCGTCGCGAGCCCGGCAAAGAGAGTCTCCACCTCCCGCTGCGCGCCTTCGAGGGTGACGCCCGGCGAAAGCCGTGCCACGACCTGAAGAGACCGGTTTCCGCGCTCGCTTTCGGGATTTGGTTCCATGTACAGCCAGATCCCGGCGTCGGCCAGGCCAGAGAATCCTTGGGGCGCGATCCCCGCCACCACGCGCGACCTGCCGCCGACCACGATCGAGGAACCCACCACGTCCTTGCCAGCGAAGCGCCGCTGCCAGAGAGCGTGCGAGAGCAGAACCTCGTCGCGGTTCTGAGGGAGGCTGCCAATGACAGGCACGACCCCCAGGATCGAAAACCACGTCTTTCCGACGCCCTCTGCCGCCAGCCGCTCCGCGGGCCCCTCCCCCACCAGATCAACGTCGGCCGACAGCCAGGGAGCGAGCTCGGCAAGGGTTTTGGTCTCGCGGGCAAGATCCTCGACATCGAGCCAAGACATCGTCCGCCGCTCGACCGTGTCGCGCTCGACCGTCGAGAACACCGTGACCAGACGCGACGCGTCCGGGAACGGTAGCGGCTCGATCAGCACCGCTCTCGCGAGCTGGAGGATGCTGACCGCCGCGGCGAGACCCAGGGCCAGGGTCAGGGCCGCGAGCAGCGAAGATCCCGGCCGGCGCACAAGCGACCGCCAGGCTAGGAGAAGGTCGGTGCGCATGGGTCTATGCTACGGAATGGGTGGCTGTGGGTTTTGATTGGTGGCTTGGTGGGGGACTCACGGGAGTGAGTTCTGAGGCTTGCCGGGTCCTCCAACCCCGTCCAGTGATCGCGATTCTGAAGGCTATTCCGTGGGTATTCCTTCGAACAATGCGGCCGAATCCGGCGGCCGATCGCGATAGAATCACCCTATGGAAACCGAGCCGCTGACCGAGATCCAGCGTCGGGCACGACAGACCTTCGACCTCTTTCAGACCGCAGTCGATCTGATGCGCCAGAACCTTCGGCGGCGGCACCCCGAAGCCTCCCCCGAGGAGATCGCGGAACGCCTTCGCGCGTGGATGCTCAGCCGTCCCGACGCTCCCCACGGCGACGCTGCAGGCCCCGTCCGCGTGCGGAAGTGACGCCGCTCGAAAGCGCGCTGGTTCGCCTGATCAGCGATCTCCAAGCGTTTCCCGATGGAGCACGGTTCGCCCTGGTGGGCGGCCTGGCGATCTCGCTGAGAAGCGAGCCCCGCACGACCCAAGACATCGATGTCGTCGTCGCCGTTGTCGGCGATTCGGGCGCCTTGGGTCTGGTCCGCTTCCTCGTGGAAGCGCGCGGATACCTCATCGGCGAAGCGCTCGAGCATGAGCCGACCGGCCGACTGATGACCCAACGTCTGACCGCCGGTCGCCAGTCCGACAACATCGTGATCGACCTGTTGTTTGCGTCATCCGGCATCGAGGACGAGCTGGTTGCCGGGGCATCGGTTGAAGAGATCCTGCCCGGCCTGCGAATCCCGGTCGCTGGGATTGGCGACCTTCTCGCGCTCAAAGTCCTGGCCGGCCGGGATCAGGATCGCGCGGACTTTCGAAAGCTCCTCGCCAGAGCGGCATTCGAAGACGTAGCAACGGCACGGCACGACCTCGACCTCATCTCGCGACGCGGTTTCGATCGAGGTAGGGACCTTCGGAGGGAATTCGAAGAGATGGTGGCCGAGAGGGGGTCGAGGCGAGGGTCGGATGCCTAGCGACCCGTTCCTCGAGGAGATCCGGGCAGGCCTCGAGAGGAAGCTCGACCCCCTTCTCTTCGAAGATTGCTGCGTTGCCCTCCTGAAGAAGGACTACCCCGGCCTCGTTCCGATCCGAGGTGGCAACGACCGCGGCTGGGACGGAGCCATCGCAGGGATCTCGGATCGCCCGATTCCGCTGTGTGCGACGACACGGAAGGATGTGCGGGGCAAGCTCGTTGAGGATCTAGATACTCTCGAGGAGAACGACGCGCCACGCGTGTTCGTTTTCGCGTGCTCGACGGGAATCACGGCGGCGCAATACCTGGGATTCATGGAGCTTGCCCGATCTCGGGGGTTTCAGCTCCACCAGATCCACCATGGGGACGATCTGGCTGACCGCCTATACCGCGAACCCCTCTGGACCAAGCAACTGCTCGGGCTCGATGGCGCCCCAGAAGCGTTGCTCGAATCACCGATCTCCCGAAGACCTGTCCTCCGGCTGGATCCAGTGGCGCGGGATTCGGAGCTCGCGTGGCTTCGCTCGGGAGGAGGAGATCGAGTTCTCGCAGGTCAACCAGGCTCCGGCAAGACCTACCTTCTCGCCTGGCTTGCCAGAAACGAGCGCTTCGGGCTCTTCTTACGCCACGGCGCCACGGCGAGCGAACTTAGTCAATCGATTCGCAAGCTCCATCCGCGGACGATCTTCGTCGACGATGCCCACGCCTACCCCGACACGCTCGAGCTGTTGCTCGGCGTTCGGGCCTCGATGAATGCCGATTTCGGCTGCATAGCCACGTCGTGGCCGGGCTCAGCACCGGACGTGGCCGAGAGGCTCGCAGTCCCGCGCGACCGGATCCACAAGCTCGAGCTCCTCGGGCGCGACGACATCCTGCGTGTCTACGAGGAGATGGGAGTGGAGGCTGAGCGGCGCACATTGCATGAGCTCATCGACCAGGCATCGAACCGCCCAGGCCTCGCGGTGAGCCTTGGCACTGCGTTCCTTCAGGGCGACTTCACAGAACTTCAGAATGGAGACGCGCTCTTCAAGTCCCTCTTTCTGGGAATCGAGCGCGAGGTCGGAGACCACGCTCTCGGAGTCGCCGCCGGACTCGCGATCGCCGGCGATCGCGGCATGCGTTTGGAATCACTTGCCGGCGCTCTCGAAATCGGCCTGGCCGAGGCTCAGACCGTCACTGCCTTGCTTGGCTCCACGGGCATTCTGCGCGTTTCCGACGAGCGACTCGGTCTCTGGCCGAGGCAGCTTCGGGCACCATTGGTCAAGAGGTTCTTCTTTCAGTTGTCGAGATTTCCTCATCGGCGTTTTCTCGACGCGTGCGAGAGCCGCGATGATGTGATTCTCGAGCTGCTCCGGGCGCGCCATCGCGAAGCCGATTTCGACGGCACGGAGCTGCGCGAACTCATCGCGAGTAGCCAAGACTCGGAGGTATGGGCGTCCTACGCATGGCTCGGCCTTAGCGAGGCAGCGTGGGTTCTAGAGAACAGCCGGGCCTCCATCGAAGACCTCGCCGCGGCGCTGCTCGAGCGTCTTCCCCGGCCGACGATCATGAGGCTCCTCGAAGGAACCTCCGAACCGAGCACTTCAACGTGGCGCGGCCGTGAACCCTGGAGTGTCCTAGAGAATTGGATCGAAGGCATGATCGGTGGAACCGACGCCGCCGTCCGCCGGCGGATCTCCCTCTTCGACATTGCCATCGGGGCCGAGGGCGAGTCGCTTCCAGAAGCTGTCCGACTCAGGTGCCTCTGTCTCTCGCTGTCGCCCCGACTCCACGGCACCGAGCCTGATCCCGGACAGGGGATGAAGGTGCTGATCAGCACTGGCGGACTTCTGCCATCCGCGTCAGAACGCTTCGAGGACCTGGCCAAGAGGTCAGGCGAGCTTCTGCGGGCCTTGGTCGAGAAGACAGGGAAGACAGGCTGGTCGATGGTTGAGAACCTGATCCGCCAGTGGATCGACCCCGAGACGCTGACCTTGTCGCACCTCCAGGACGAAGTTCGCCTTCCGTACGAACGAGTCGGCCTCGCGTTGATCAACGAGCTACGACCGTTGGCGTCCCGATCTGCCGGACTCGCAGCAGCCCTGCGCGACATCGGCAGCTTGGCAGACCTGGAACTTAGCTTAGACCTCGACCCGGTGTTCGAACTGCTCTTCCCGCGGGACGACCCGCGGTATCCAGACGGCTCCCCCGAACACGAGGCAGCCGTGCGGCGACTGGCAGCGGAATGGACGTCGTGGAATCCAGGGGCCTTTGCAGACAAGCTCGTAGGGTTGCACAGAGAAGCGACGACGTATGGCAGACACGGGCCGCGCTACGACTGCGAGGTCGTCTCACTCATTGCCGAGCAGGCGCCCGACACGGCAGCTTGGCTCGAAGCACTGCTCGACGCAGACACCGATCCGGACCCGCTACCACCAGACATTCTCGAGCCGTGGCTCGAGCGAATCGTGCGCGAGCAACCGCCCGGCTGGATAGAGCTCTGGCGCCGAGCACTGCTGCGCGCTGGCTCGCGGCAGGCGGCGTTGATCGTCTCTCTGCGGTTCGACCGTCCGACCGCCGAGCTTCTGGATAAGGCACTGTCAGCTGCGTCCGAGAACTACTGGACCGTCGAAACGCTTTGCCTGCGTGGCGAGGTTCCCCACCCCACCTTGGAGCGTTTGCTCCAACATCAAGACCCTCGCGTAGCTCGAGCGGCAGCGATCGGAGCATGGCAATGCGATCCGCAAGGCTACATCCCTGACGACCTCCGCCTGCCGTGGGAGCGGGCGATTCTCGCCAGGGCGGTCGACCGCGATACGCGCAGCGACGACTACTGGCTCGGCAAGATCCTCGAGAAGGAACCCCAGCTGGCGGAGTCGTGGCTCGGGGCACAGCTGGCGGGGGACCAGATCTTCCGCACCACGCGCGGCCCTGACGGTGCTGTAAAGGGTGCGATCCGGGCACTATCAACGGAGGGGCGCATCCGGACCCTCGGGCTCCTCGGACCGCACCATCGTGACCTCGTCATCGAAGTCGTCGAACGGGACCCGGATTGCTACCGAGCGCTCCTCGAGCTTCCGGAGATCCGAAATCTCTGGCTCGCCCCGCTCCAAGAAGGAGAGCTCGATGACTCCTGGAAGACGTTGGCACGGATGGCTCGAAAGGCGGGCTGCGGCCCTGCTGACCTCTATTACCCCATGCGCAGCTCCTGGAGCGGCTCCGGTCGCACCGTCTTCGAAGACCGGCGCGAATTCTTCGCCTCGTTGCGCGACGACCCGGACCTTTCCGAAGTTGGCCGGCGAGGTGTGGAGATGGCCGAAGCGGAGATTGCGGGAGCCTTGGCGACGGAGAAGAAATGGAAGCTCGACGGCGCCTAGATCGCGGTACGAGCTCCTTGCGATCGTCACCGCGCCCCTTCCAATCCCACCACCCACGACCACAGCTCAGCAGTCCTCTTCTCCACACGCCCGCGATCCTCTTCGAGCATTAGACCTGCCGCCACCATCTCGTCGATCGCTTTCTTCACGCGTTCGCGATACGCGTCCTCGCTCGGATAGAGCTCGTCGAGTGACGAACGCGGGTCTCCGTTTCGCTTCTTAGCAGCGGCGGTGACCGCGAACGGGATGGTGAGACCGCGGAAGTCGGTCATCTCGCGGGGGTTCGCAAGACCGTAGCGCAGGCTCCAGGGGGTGTAAGTCGCGACCGGGACCGCGACCTCGACCGCGCGCACGCCGGCGACCTCGTTGCCGCGCTCTTCGACCGCCGGCACCAGCGACGGGAACGCGGGTCCGCGGCGCGGCGGCTCGATCTCAGCGATGCCGCGGAGCGCGAAGTTGGGGCCGTACTCGGCGCGATAGGCGGTGTGCGGATGCAGCGGCGTCACCACATCTCGCAGGTTTGGAAACCTCCAGCTCTCGAACGGCACCAAGGTGCCGTCTTCGAGCTTGGGGTAACGACTCGGCGGTGGCGCTGTGCCGTCTTTGACCCACGAAACCAAGCGCATCAGCAGCGCTCGCAGCGGCACCAGCAAGTCGACAGGATCGCCGACGAACGCGTAGGGCGCTGGCATCTTCGCGGTACCCGGGACGCGCGCTCCGGGCGGAATCGGCCAGCGGTCGACAAAGTGTTGGGCCGACGACAAATGGTAGATCCGCTCCGAGTCAACAGGTGCGACATCACCGCTGCCGTCGGGTGTGGTGTGGATCAAGGCGGCGGCGCGGCCCCAGTACTCGTAGCCGGTGTTGGTGGTGAAGATCTTTGGCACCAGCTCGAGATTGCGGTCATAGACCGCGAGCAGACCGTCGCGCTTGCCGGTCAGCGAATCCTCCTGGGTGCGGGTGGAGAACGGAAAGATGTCGGTCGGGTAGAAGAACGCCGAGTAGCGGTGGGCGTCGCGCGATGGTTGCGCGAAGCGGTGGTTGAAGCTGCCGCGACCGGCGCCAGCGGTGTGGATGAGCAGGCCGTCGAACACCTTGCGGCCGTCTTCGTCGGCATTGAAGCCCTGGTAGAGGAAGTGGCGCAGGAAGCGCCCGGTCTGCGACACACCGAATCCGATGCCCTGAGCAACCGGGAACGGGCAGGCCGGGTCGTACTTCGCATAAGACATCATGTCGCGCACCGCGGCGAGGCCCATGCCGACGACCCGCGGCTCGCCCGAAAGGTAGACCAGCTCGTAGATCTTGCCGGCGTCGAAACCGCCGCGCAGACGGATCGCCGGCGCGCCCTCGGAATCCGGACCGCCCTCGATGGTGTCGAACGACCACTCCTCGCGCGGCACCACCACGCGCTCGGAGTCGCGACCCGCGCGAACCGTCAACCTGTGACCCTCGAGGTCGACCGCCGGCGGGTAGGCACGATGGCCGCGGTGGCCGAGAGCGAGCACCGCGGTCGGTTCGTCGACCACCCAGTCGCTGCGCACCCAGCCGAATACCGGCCGGCCGCGATCGGACACCCGCGGCGCCTCGAGGGCAAGCGCGCCGGGACTGCGCGGCACGTCGAACTGCCAGCCGACCCAGATCACGGTCAGCCCGAGACGCAGCAGCAATCCGTCACCGAGATGCTCGGCGTTGGACGGATCGGCGCTCGACGCCGAGGCGTTGTCGAAGTAGCGCAACGACGCCTTGCCGCCGCGGTTGCTGACCTCGAGAAATCCGATCCCTCTCGCGTCCTCGGCGCGCTTGGGACGCAGGACCATGAAGTTGGCGCGCGCCTCGACCCAACCCGACTCACCGGTCTCGGCGAGTAGCAGGTCAGCGATCGCGCGGTTGTAGGGACTCTTGGGATCGACCCCGAAGACCACAGTGCCCGAAAGCTTCTCGTAGGCGGGAACGCGAAAGCCTTCGACCTCTACGGGCAAGTCGACGCGCTCGGTGACCTGGAGCGCCACCACCTTGGCGCTCGCGGCGCCAGCGCCAGCGACCCAGGCGAGTGCTGCGACCGCTATCGGCAAACAACGACTGCGGGTCATCGCTTGCTTCCCTCGAGACCGCCTCCTCCAAAGCCGCCGATCGGTAGCGGACTGCGCGAGGCCCAGCGACCGCGCGTGAAGTCGGGAAAGTCGACGCTCTTGCCGCGATTCGCAACCGAGATCTCGGTCAGCTCGGAGACCACACTCCAGGCCGCGGCGTCGTAGATGTCCATCTCCAGAGGCTCGCCGCGACGCAGGCACTCGACCAGCCGCAGATCCTCCAGGTAGTCCATGCCGCCGTGACCGGCGCCTTCCGCGTCGCGCTCCGACCTCGTCCACAACGGGTGATCGAACTCGGAGCGGTAGGTCTCGAGGTCCACCCAGTCCTCTTCTTTGGAGCGCGCCTCGAGATACGCCCGATCCGGGTACCCGGCGACCGTCCCTTCGGTCCCCATCACCAGGTTGAGCCGGCTGTAGGGGCGCGGGGTGGTGGTGTCGTGCTGGAGCAGGATCGTGCGCCCGAGCTTGGTCTGGATCAGGCTGGTGTTCAGGTCACCCAGGGCGTAGTGCTGGCGGGCGCGCGGGTCGTCCTTGCCGAACTGCTTCGCGGCGTAAAGGCTGAGGCCGCGTTGCGGAGTGCTCATCGACACCAGGTAATCGAAGGCGTCGCCGCGCTGGATGTCCATGCACTGCGCGACCGGGCCGAGGCCGTGGGTCGGATAGAGGTTGCCGTTGCGCGCCTTCGAGTGCTCGAGACGCCACAGGCCCTCGTTCTTGGCGCTGAACTTGATCGCCCTCAGGTCGTGGATGTATGCGGCCTCGCCGTGCAGGACCTCGCCGAGCACCCCTTCCCGGACCATCCGCAGGATCATCATCTCGCGCCGGCCGTAGCAGCAGTTCTCCATCATCAGGCAATGCCGCAGAGTCTGCTCCGCGGTCTCGACCAGCTCCCAGCAGCCATCGATCGTGGTCGCCGCCGGCACCTCGGTGGCTGCGTGCTTGCCGGCACGCATCGCTTCGACGCACACCGGCACGTGCCAGCGCCAGGGGGTGGCGGTGAACACCAGGTCGAGGTCGTCGCGCGCGCACAGCCGCCGCCAGTCGTAGTCGCCGCGGGTATACAGCTCGGGCGCCGGACGGCCAGCCGCCACCACCCAGCCCGCGACCTCCTCGGCACGCGGCGCGTCGATGTCGCAGATCGCCCGGATGTCGACGCCGTCGATGGCGAGGAAGTTGCGGACGTGCGACCCGCCCTGGAGTCCGACACCGACAAAGCCGATGCGCACCCGCTCGAGCTTCGGCGCTGCGAACCCGCGGGGGTCGAGGTATGCCGCGGGCGCCGGAAGTGGCTCGGCAATGGCGCCACCGGCAAGGGCCCCCGCGACAGCGCCGAGGGTGGTCGCCTTCAAGAAATCGCGCCGGCTGGGTCCGACCGCCGGATCTGCCGACCCCTCAGGTACCGGCGTCTTCGGATCTTCGTTCATGTCCGACCTCCCCGAGAAGAAACGGCGCCGCCGGCGCGCCTCGGAGATCCACTGTCGATTGCCCCATCCTACTGTCTGCCATACAGTCGCCCAGACCCTCTCCCCAGCCCTCCTCCAGACCCGACCAGGGAAGCGAATCCGACCGCTGCGGAGCCCTACCATGAGCACCACCGCCGAGCTCGACCTCTCAGCCCTACTCCACCCCGCGACCAACCTCGCCACCCACCGCGAGCGCGGTCCGATGGTGCTCGAGCGCGGCGAAGGCATTTACGTCTGGGACGACCAGGGCAAGCGCTACATCGAAGGCATGGCCGGGCTGTGGTGCACCGCCCTCGGCTACGGGGTCGAAGAGCTGGCGAACGTCGCCGCCGAGCAGATGCGCAAGCTCGCCTACTCCCACCTGTTCGCCGGCAAGAGCCACGAGCCGGCGGCGCGCCTCGCCGAAAAGCTCAAGACGATGGCGCCGTTCGCCGCCTCCAAGGTGCTGTTCGCGAGCTCCGGCTCCGAGGCCAACGACGCCCAGATCAAGCTGGTCTGGTACTTCAACAACGCGATCGGCCGGCCGCGCAAGAAGAAGATCATCAGCCGGATGCGCGGCTACCACGGGGTGACCGTCGCCACCGCGAGTCTCACCGGGCTACCGGTGTACCACCGCCAGTTCGATCTGCCGCTCCCCCAGGTTCTCCACACCGACTGCCCGCACCACTACCGCGGCGCCGAGCCGGGTGAGACCGAGGAGGAGTACGCGACCCGCCTCGCCGCTAGCCTCGAGCGCCTGATCCAAGAGCAGGACCCCGACACTGTCGCCGCGTTCATCGCCGAGCCGGTGCTGGGCGCCGGCGGGGTCATCGTGCCACCGCGCACCTACTACCCAAAGATCCAGGAAGTGCTCGATCGCCACGACGTGCTGATGATCGACGACGAAGTGATCTGCGGCTTCGGCCGCACCGGCAAGCCGTTCGGCGCCCAGGCCCTCGACATGCGCCCCGACACCATGTCGGTAGCCAAAGCGTTGTCGTCGGCCTACCTGCCGATCAGCGCGGTGTTGATCCCCGACAAGGTCTTCGAGCCGATGGTCGACTCGAGCCGCGAGATCGGGGTCTTCGGCCACGGCCACACCTACACCGGCCACCCGGTATGCGCGGCGGTCGCCCTCGAGGCGCTGCGACTGATGGACGAACGACGGCTGTTCGAGCACGCGGCCCGCGTCGGCGAGTACTTCCAGAAGAAACTGCGGGGCTTTGCCGATCACCCGCTGGTCGGCGAGGCGCGCGGGATCGGTCTCATCGGCGCTTGCGAGCTGGTCGCTGATCAGGAGACCAAGGCGGCGTTTCACCCCAAGGCCGGAGTCGGCGCCTACTGCCAGGCGCGCTGCGAAGAGCACGGCGTGATCCTGCGCGCATTGGTCGACACCGTCGCCTTCTGCCCGCCGCTGATCGTCACCGAGGCCGACGTCGACGAGATCTTCGAGCGTTTCGGTCGCGCGCTCGACGACACTCTGGTCTGGGCTAGAAGGCAGTCGCTGGTCAGCTCGTAGGAACCTGCCGGCTCATCGAGGCAGGCGACGAGGCGCGCCCGGCTGCGGGTGCTGGGCGGACCACGGTCGCACTCGGCCGCCTGAAGCACTTTTCTTCTGGCGGCCGCCACGTTGGGAGGGTAGGCCGGCACGCCGGACGCGGACTCGGTCGACCAGGGGTCGCTTCCGCCGCGAAGGATCTGAAGCCGATCGGCATCCAAGAAGACGAGAAGGCGCTCGAAGCCTTCGAAACGCCAATTCCCCAACCGCGAGGAGACACGGATGTCGAAAACGAGATTCATGACAGCGACAGAATTCACTGAACGATTCACTGAAGGATTCACTGCAGGATTCACTGCAACGGCAAGATTCATGGCAGCGCTCGCCTTGGCCACCCTGGTGGTTCTGCCTCTCTCAGCGGGAGCCCAGGAGAAACGGGGCGAAGACCTGGTGGGAATCGTGATGTCAGAGCAGCTGGGCGCCTGTTCGTTCCACGCCGAGCTGCTCCGCCAGGCGTGTGACGCCGATCGCCGCGACGATTACCTGGTCCATCTCGCCGACTGCGCCTACGTGGTCAGCAGAGCGGATCAACGCAGGTGCCGCGATGAAGCGGGGTGGGAGCGCGGGGAAAGAGTCAAAGAATGCAAAGCGGTGC
>JAQBHE010000613.1:0-5735 GCA_032128015.1 Holophagae bacterium | reverse complement strand
CCCAGTCGCGGGCGATCAACGAGGTCACCACCGCCCGCTCGAAGCCGGCTCGAAGCGCCCACTCGACCGCCTCACGGTCGCGCAACCCGCCGCCGAGCTGGAGATCGATTCCGCCAACAGCGCGCGCTGGGACAGCGCGCGCGAGACTCGCGAGCAGCTCGCGCTGGGGCGTTTCGCCAAAGGCGGCGTCGAGATCGACGACGTGGACTCGGGTGACCCCGGCGGAGGCAAAGCGCGCCAGCACCTCGAGCGGCGCGCGGTCGTAGACCGTGCGCGCGCGATCGTCGCCGCGCGCAAGGCGCACCACCGCTCCGTGGCGTAGGTCAATGGCCGGCAGCAGTTCCACGCGCGATCTCCAGGTAGTTGGCGAGCAGTCGCAGGCCGGCCCGGCCGCTCTTCTCGGGATGGAACTGAGCGCCCAGAACCCTGCCTCGACCGGCGATCGCGGCGAAGTCGACGCCGTGGGTGGCGCACGCCAGCACCTCTGAGGTGGCCGCCGCGAACGGCGCGAAGCTGTGAACGAAGTAGGCGAACTCGCCCTCGGCGAGGCCGGCGAGCAGGGGATGGTCGGCGAGATCGTGGAGCCGGTTCCAACCGATATGGGGCCGCTGGACAGTCGCCGGCAGCTCGACCACCTGGCCATGGAGAAGGCCGAGGCCATCGGTAGCGCCGAACTCGTCGCTCGACTCGAATAGCAGCTGGTAGCCGACGCAGATCCCGAGCAAGTGCGCACCCTCGTCGAGGGCTTCGCGCAGCGCGCCCTCGAGAGCGCCGCGCAGCGCTTCGCGCGGCGGACGAAAGGCGCCGACACCGGGCAACAGCAGACACCGCGCCGCGGCCACCGCTCGTGGATCGCAGGTGATCGTGGTCGCGGCGCCGAGGTGTCGGAGCGCGCGCTCGAGGTTGCCGAGGTTGCCGACCCCGGCGTCGATGATGGTGGCGTGGATCATGGTCTCAGCGGGACAAGTTCAGCTCGACAGGGTGCCCTTGGTGCTCGGCACGGCATCGTCGCCCGGGCGAATCGCAACCGCGGCGCGTAGCGCCAGCGCCACCGCCTTGAAACAGGCCTCGGCGACGTGATGGGGGTTGCGGCCCTCGAGGACGTCGAGGTGGAGGGTGAAGCGCCCGCGGTCGGCGAACGCCTGGAAGAAGTCGCCTACCAGGGTCAGCGGGAAATCGCGAGTCACCCACGACTCGGACAGCTCGCGGGGCATTCCGAGATCGAAGAAGCCGCGACCCGAGAGGTCGATCACCGCGCGCGCCAGCGCTTCGTCGAGCGGAGCGTAGGCGTGGCTGAAGCGCACCACGCCGCGGCGCTCGCCGAGCGCTTGGGCGAGCGCTTCCCCGAGCGCGATGCCGATGTCCTCGACGGTGTGGTGGAGGTCGACCTCGACATCGCCGGTCGCAGCAATCTCGACCCCCAGGCCGCCGTGACGAGCAAGCGCGTCGAGCATGTGGCCCAAGAAGCCGTTGGGGACGTCGATTTGCGGCGTGCCGCCGATGCGCGGCGTGCCGCCGAGGTCGCCGTCGAGTATCACTGTGGCGCGAATCTCGGTCTCCCGAGTCTGGCGGTGGACGGAGCCCATTCGTCGGGTCATCAGTTGTCTCCTTTCGACGCTTCTTTCGACACCGGACCGGCGCCCAGCTCGACCAGAGCCTGGCGGGTGTCGCGCAGCGCTCTTCCAGAGCCGATCGCAAAGCGCAGGCAGCCGGCGAGGCCCGGGTAGTGGCCCATGTCGCGAACCAAGATGCCGCGCTCGGCGAGGCCAAGCCGGAGCTCGGCCGAACGCGCGCTGCGCGCAAGCAGGAAGTTGCCCTCTGAGGCGAACACTTCGAAACCGCCGGCGGTCAACATCGTCAGCCATTGGTCTCGGCGCGCGCGCAGAAGACCCACTGCGCGGCGCCCGAACTCCGGGTTCTCGAGCACCACTTCGCCGATCACCTGACCGGCGTGACCGACGTTGTATGGCAGCTTCACTTTGATCAACTCGGCGACCAGCCGAGGGTCTGCCAGCAAGTAGCCGAGACGGAGCCCAGCCAGCGACCACGCCTTGGACAGGGTGCGCAGCAGCACAAGATGGGAAAACCGTTCGAGCAGCGGCCGGTAGTCAAAGCGGCAGAACTCGCCGTAGGCGTTGTCGAGCAGCAGCGGCGCCTTGAGCCGCTCGAGCAGCGATGCGATCTGGTCGGGGGTGGCTGCGTCGCCGGTGGGGTTGTTCGGCGAACACAACAACAGCGGTCGTCGCGGATTCTCGGCGACCGCTTCGAGCAGCTCGGCGATCGGCAGGCGAAGATCTTGGCGCGGCGGGACGAAGCGCGGGACGCCGCCCGCCCGGCGCACGAACATGGGATAGAGGCCGAACGACGGTTCGGCGCCCAGAACCTCGGTCCCGGGTGCGGTGATCGCCTCGAGCACCAACCCGAGCAATTCGTTCGAGCCATTTCCCACCAGGACCGCCGCCGCCGGCACCCGGTGAAGCTCGCCAAGTGCTATGCGCAGACGCTCGCTGTGGAAGTCCGGGTAGTGCGCCCAGCAGCGCGCAATCAGACGCGCGGCGGCTTCTTCCTTGAAACGTCGCGGCAAGTCCCAGGGAACCTCGTTCTGGTCGAGCTTGTGCCGGCACTCCACCTGGTCGAGGGTGTAGGGCGCCAGCGCTCGCAGCTCGGGGCGCACGAACTCCGCGGGGTCGGCCGTCTTGACCTTTTCGCTCATTCCTCGACCCTGGGCCCGCGCCGCTGCGGCGCGCCGCGCCAGCGCGCCGCCGCGGCGTGCGCATGCAGCCCCTCGACCCGGGCCATCACCTCGGCGTCGGCGGCGGCCCGGAACACCGCCTCACCGGAGTAGCGAACGGTGTGGCTGCGGCGTACGAAATCGTCGACCCCCAGACCGGAGGCGAAACGCGCGGTGCCGCCGGTGGGCAGCACATGCGACGGTCCGGCGACGTAGTCGCCGAAGACGCACGGCGCGCTCGCACCGACGAACACCGCGCCGGCCGATCGCACCCGTTCGGCGAGTGGCTCGGCGCCCGCGCCGATCAGCTGCAAGTGCTCGGGGGCGATGCGCTCGACGAGCTCGAGTCCGGATTCGAGGTCGCCGACCAGCAGACCGCAACTGCGCGCCGACAGCGACTGCCGCGCCACCTCGGCGAGGCCGAGCTCATCCAGCTGCGCGCTCACCTCCGCCGCGACCCGCCGGGCGAGCGCCGGGTCGTCGGTGATCAGCACCGCCGCCGCCAGCGGGTCGTGCTCGGCCTGCGCCAGCAAGTCCGCCGCCACCAGGTCCGCGGGGGCGTCCCCCGAGGCCACAATCACCACCTCCGAAGGACCGGCCTCGCGGTCGACTCCGACCCGGCCGGCGACGTGACGCTTGGCGGCGGCGACCCAGGCGTTGCCGGGACCGGCGATCAGGTCGACCCGCTCGATGGTCTCAGTGCCGAACGCGAGCGCGGCGATTGCCTGAGCGCCGCCGATTCCCCAGACCTCTTCGACTCCCAAGCGCACCAGGGTCTGACGGAGCGCCAGGCTCGATTCGAGCGCTCGGGGCGGGGTCACCACCACGATCTGCTCGACTCCGGCGAGCCGCGCCGGCACCACGGTCATCACCGCGCTCGACGGATAGGCGAAGCGGCCGCCAGGAACGTAGAGGCCGACCCGCCGCAACGGGATTCGCCGCTCGAGAACCGACACCCCATCGTCCTCGAAGTGGAATCCGTGCCCGCTTCCGTGCGCCTCCAACTGACGGGAGTGATAACGCTCGACCGCCGCAATCGAGCGATCGAGCGCGGCGCCGAAACCGGCCGGGAGGGAAACCAGCGACTCCGGTCGCAGGCGTCGGCGCAGCACACCCACGGTCTTCGCCGGCGTGCCGTCGTAGCGCTCGACCGCCGCCAGCAAGGCGCGATCGCCACCGCGACGGATCTCCTCGACGATCCGTGCCGCCGTGCGCAGAATCCGGCGATCGACCGGTTGCTCGCCGCGACTGACCAGGCGCGCGATGGCGCGAGCGCCGGCCACACTCGGCTCGGGGTGGACGCGGTGCACACGCAGCCCGCTCATGCCACGACTCCGGCGCGCTCGAGCCCGCGCATCAAGTCGTTGAGCTCGCGGCGGCGGTGCTGGTACGAGCCGCGGTTCGCCACCAGACAGGGCGCGACCTCGGCCAGTACCTCGATCTCGCACAAGCCGTGAGCGCGCAGGGTGGCACCGGTCTGGACGATGTCGACCGCGACCTCGGCGAGGTCGAGCAGCGGTCCGAGCTCCACCGAGCCCTGGAGTCGAAGGATCTCGACGCTCCACGGCCGGTCGGCGAGCAGTCGGCCGGCCCAGCCCGGATACTTGGTGGCGACCCGGATCTGCTCGCCGGCCGGCGGCGGCTCTCTGTCGAGACCGATCATCGACAACCTCGAGCGACCGTCACGCCAGCGCAGCGGCACCAACAGATCGGAGCGCAGCTCCTCGAGGACATCGCTGCCGACCACCCCGCAATCGGCAATCCCGTGCTCGACGTACAGCGGCAGGTCCCAGTCCTTGAGCAGCAGCACCTCGATCCCCGATGGCTCGAGGCGTTGGCGCAGCCGTTGGGGATCGAAGCCTCCAACCTCGACGCCAGCGCTCGCCAAACCGCTGAGCGCCGGCTCGAGGTTGCGACCCTTCGGCAACGCCAGCCGGATCATCGCGGTCGCTCCTTGAGGCGGTCGAGCCCGACCGAGAATCCGGTGGCGCCAACCGCCGCGCCGAGCGCTCCGAACAGCCCGTCGTAGCGACCGCCGGCGCCTACCGGCTCGGCATCGCCTTCGAGGTAGGCGCGAAACGCGATGCCGTCGTAGTAGCTGCGCTCGACACCCGGCCCCAGCAGCGCCGGGGTGCGCACCAGCGGTGCGAACTCGGCGAGGTCGACTTCGACCCGAACCCCGCGATCGCCGTAGCGCGACTCGATCTTCGCGCACAGCTCGAGCAGCTTCCCGACCGCGAGGCACGCAACACCGAGCGTCTCGAGCTCGGCCGGGCGGCCATCCTCGACGATCTCGAGCAGATGGCGCGAGACCTCGCGCGCCGCCCGCCGATCGCGCCGCGCGACCGCAGCGAGCACCCCGGCATCGCCGCCGAGCCCGAGCACCAACTCGTCGAGGGCGCCGGCGAGACCGACCACCACCCGCAACCGCGGCGCAGCGCCCCGCGGCGCAGCGAGCTCCGACCCCAGCAGCTCGACGAACAACGCCAGCACGGTCTCGTCGTTGTCGCGGTCGGGTGAGTCGAGCAACTCGGCGCCGAGCTCGGAATACTCCCGCATCTTGCCCGGTCGCACCTCCTGGTAACGCACCACATCGCCGCGGTAGAAGAGGCGCAGCGGCAGCTCGAGGGACTCGAGCCGAGGGGCGAGCAGGCGGGCCAGCATCGGCGTGAAGTCGCCGCGAAGCGCCAGCAGCTGACCGTAGCGATCGACAAAGCGGTACAGCCGCTCGCGCGAGCGCTGATCGAGCAACGACTCGTAGGGATCGAAGTAGTCAAGGATCGGCAGCAGCACCTCGGAGAAACCGGCGTCATCGAGCCGGCGGCACAATCTGGCTTCGAGCGCCCGTCGCGCCCGCGCGGCGTCGAACATCAGCGCCGTTACTCCCGGCGGCAGCCCGACGTGGATCTTCACGACCGCGCTCCGGCAAGGCCGTCGCCGCCTGCTTCGGTCACCGCTTCGCCGCGCAGGCGGCGCGCCCCTCGCTCGAGCGGTAAACGCTGGC
>JAQBHE010000612.1:0-7583 GCA_032128015.1 Holophagae bacterium | reverse complement strand
CACTGCAGGCCGTGCTTCTCCCAGAAGCCCTCTTGCAGCGGGTGCAGCTTGCCGTCTTTCGCCACGCCCTCGATGGTCTCGATCGCCTTGCCGTTGGCCTGGACCGCGAAGGCGGTGCAGCTCTTGATCGGCTGGCCGTCGAGGAGCACGGTGCAGGCGCCGCAGCTGGTGGTGTCGCATCCGATATGGGTGCCGGTGAGGTTGAGCTGCTCGCGCAGGAAGTGCACCAGCAAGGTGCGCGCTTCGACCTCGGCGGTCACCTTCTGGCCGTTGACTTGGAGCTCGATGGGATGGCGGCTCATCGGCTCGCTCCCTTCGCACGTTCGGCAGCTTTGAGTAGCGCGCGTTTCGTCAGCACCCGTGTCAGGTCGCGTTTGTAGTCGACGCCGCCGCGCAGATCAGCGGTTGGGTCACACTGGGCGGCGGCGGCCCGGCCAGCCGCCTCCAAGGTCGCGGCGTCGAGCGAGCGCCCGATGATCACCGCTTCGGCTTCGGTGGCGCGCAGCGGCACCGGGTTGACGTTGGTGAGGCCGATGCGCACCGCGGCGCAGACATCGCCCTCGAGAACCAGCTGCACCGCGACCGCGGAGATGGCGTAGTCGCCCACCTTGCGCTCGAGCTTGAGGTAGGCGCCCCCGGAGCCGGCAACCGGCGCCGGGATGCGGATCTCGGTGAGGATCTCGCCACTCGCCAGGCTGTTCTCGAACAGGCCGACGAAGAAGTCGTCGATGGCGATGGTGCGGGCGCCCCGGGGACCGCGTGCCACCAGCTCGGCGCCGTAGGCGAGCATGGTCGCCGGATGGTCGTTGGCGGGGTCGGCGTGGGCGAGGTTGCCGCCGACTGTTGCGCGGTTGCGCACCAGTGGATCGGCGATCACCCGGCTGGTGTCGTGGAGCAATGGATAGCGCTGGGCGACCAGCGGCGAGTCTTCGAGCGCGGTCTCGCGGGTCATCGCACCGATCACCAGATGACCGTTCTCCTCACGCAAGGTGTCGAGGCCGGGGAGTCCGTTGATGTCGATCAGAGTCGCCGGCTGGGCGAGACGGAAGCGCATCGCCGGGATCAGGCTCTGACCCCCGGCGAGGATCTTGGCGTCGTCGCCGTGCTGGCCTATTAGGGCTAGCGCCTCGGCGAGCGAGCTGGGTGCGTGATAGTCGAACGATCCTGGAATCACGATGCCTCCTTGTTGAGAGGTGTCCGGCGAGGCGAGTGAAGCGCGCCAGTAGGGATGCTACGCCGAGCCGAGCGGCGGTGGGGCAGGGACGCTAGATGCTCGGCCAGTTGCGCCAGCGACTGCAGGTTGTGGATCGGCAAGAAATCGTCGACGAAGGGCAGCGCTGCGGCCATCCCCTCGACCAGCGGTTGGTAGTGCGGATGACCGAGCCGCGGGTTCAGCCAGATCAGACGGTGGCAGCGGTCGCGGAGGTGGCGCATCTCGGCACGCAGGACCTCGGTCTCGCCACGCTCCCAGCCGTCGCTGACGATCAGCACCACCGCGCCGCGGCGCAGCACACGCCGGCTCCAGCGCCGGTTGAAGGTCCCCAGGCTGTCGCTGATGCGGGTGCCGCCGGCCCAGTCCGTGACTTCGGCGCCGATCTCGTAGAGCGCCCGGTCGACATCGCGCAAGCGGAGCGACGACGTGATCCGCGACAACCGGGTTCCGAAGGTGAAGGTTTCGGAGTCTTGGAGCGCGTGGCACAGCGAGTGGAAGAACAGCAGCACCAGTCGCGAGTAGCGCTCCATCGAGCCACTGACATCGGCGATCAGGACCAGCGGTCGCGGGCGGATCTTGCGGCTTCGTCGCGGCAGCACCAAGATCCGGCCGCCGCACTTCGCCGCCTGGCGCAGCAACCTGCCGACATCGAGCCGGTCGCCGAACCGATCTCGCTGCCGGCGCCGAGTGCGGCGGAGACTGACCTGCCAGGTCGACAGTTCCAACAGCCGCCGGACGTTGTCGAGCTCTTCTGCGCTCAGCAGCGCGAAGTCCTTGCACTGCAGCAGCTCGACGTCGCTGTAGGTCTCGGAGCGGTCGCTCGTTTCGATCTCGGGATCCTGCGGTTGCGCCCGGCGGGCCATCAGCGAGAGCAGCTCGCGACCGCGCTGGCGAACCGGGTCGTGGCGTGGCGCCGGAGGAGGGTTCTGCGCCGCCGGCGCCTGCCGGCCGCCGCCCCAGAAGGCGTCGAAGAGCAGGCGGTAGAGCGCGAGGTCCTCGCGCCGGGTGATCAAGGTCGCGCGGGCAGCGTGGAACAGCTCGGCGCGGCAAGAGAGGTCGATCAGGGCGAGACCCCGTCCCAGGTCGAGGGTCTGCTGCACCGAGACCGGCAGCCCGGAGCTGCGCAAGGCGTGCACGAAGAGCACGAGGTTCTCCGCGGTCGGCGGTCGGGTCAGCGTGATCACGATCCATCTTTGGGTTTAGCTGGCTATGGCTCCGCCAGCGCTCGCTCGAGCAGGCCCTCGCGCAGCGAGGCGCGGACGCGATCGACGTCTTCCCGGTACTTGAGCAGGAAGCCCAGGGTCGAGTCGACAACCTCGGCATCGAGGGTCTCGGCGTCGAGATGAGTGAGCGCTTGAGCCCAATCGATCGTCTCGGCGACCCCAGGCAGTTTGTACAGCTCCTGCTCCCGGGTGGCCTGCACGAAGGCCACGATCTGGCGCACCAGGGTCGCCGCCAGCCGCGGCAGCTTGCGGCGGACGATCGCCAGCTCACGGTCGAAGTCCGGGTAGTCGATCCAACAGTAGACGCAGCGCCGCTTGAGCGCGTCGTGGATCTCACGGGTACGGTTCGAGGTGACGACGATGATCGGTCGGTGTCGTGCCCGCAGGGTGCCCAGCTCGGGAATCGTCACCTGGAAGTCGGAGAGCAGTTCGAGCAGGAAAGACTCGAACTCCTCGTCGGCCCGGTCGAGCTCGTCGATCAGCAGTACCGGCGCGCGCTCGTGGCTGTGGTCGATCGCCTGCAGCAACGGGCGGCGGAGCAGGAACTCCTCGCAGAAGAGGTCGCCGGCGGACCGACGCTCGTCGCCTGGGGCGTTGCCTCGAGCCTGGAGCTCGAGCAGCTGGCGCGGGTAGTTCCACTCGTAGACCGCCTGGTTGAGGTCGAGACCCTCGTAGCACTGCAGGCGGATCAACGGCGTCTCGAGCACCCGGGAGAGGACCTTGGCGACCTCGGTCTTACCGACTCCCGGCTCGCCTTCCAGGAACAGCGGCTTCTCCATCCGCAGCGCCAGAAAGAGGCTGGTCGCCAGGCCGATGTCGGCCAGGTAGTCCTGAGACTCGAGCTCGGTGGTGGTGGCTGCGATCGAATCGAACATGGGGCCGGGCATCGGCGGGAGATCGTCGAGCGGAGTCTCCCGTGTTCCGAGCCGCGTGCCCGCAGAGCCTGCCCGCTCGAGCCCGGCTGCATGGGGAAGTCCGCTGAAACGCAGCGTATGTGGCGTTCCGGACCGCGAAATCGCTTCATCGATGCGCTGGCATCGGATGATACACCGGTCCCGAACCTCGGCATGGCCGCAGGCGATCGGGGCTGGCGACGAAGTCCCAGGGCAACCGGCCGTCCGGCTGTATCATCTGCGGCGCAGTTTCGGACGAGAATTCGCTCGTATCATCCGGGCGGTGCCGAGGCCCGAACTCTGAGGGAGCGGGGGTGGTCCGCCGTTCCGCAGTTCCGCAGTCTCGTCCCTTCGTGAGGTCAAGAGATGCCACTGCACAACGCCGCCATCATCGAGTCGACGCTCCGGGAGGGAGAGCAGTTCGCGAATGCCTTCTTCAGCTCCGAGCAGAAGATCGAGATCGCCCGGATGCTCGACGCCTTCGGGGTCGAGTACCTTGAGTTGACGTCGCCGGCGTCGAGCCCGCGGAGTCGCTTCGATTGCGAGCAGGTGGCGCGACTCGGGCTGCGGGCGCGAATCCTCACCCACACTCGGTGTCATCTCGACGACGCCCGGATCGCGGTGGAGACCGGGGTCGCCGGCATCGATGTCGTGTTTGGTACCAGCAGTTTCTTGCGGGAGTTCTCCCACGGCAAGTCGATCGACGAGATCATCGCGACCGCCATCGAGGTCATCGAGTTCATCAAGGGACACGGGCTCGAGGTGCGCTTCAGCAGCGAGGACAGCTTCCGTAGCGACCTGGTGGACCTGCTCCGGGTCTACCGGGCCGTCGACCTGGTCGGGGTCAACCGGGTCGGGATCGCCGACACCGTCGGGGTCGCCAACCCGCGTCAGGTCTACGACCTGGTGGCGACACTGCGCCGTGTGGTCCACTGCGACATCGAGTTCCACGGCCACGACGACACCGGTTGCGCGGTGGCCAACGCCTTCTGCGCGCTCGAGGCCGGCGCCACTCATGTCGACACCTCGGTGCTCGGGATCGGGGAGCGCAACGGGATCACCCCCCTCGGAGGCCTGATCGCCCGCCTATACGCGCACGACGCAACAGCGGTTCGCGCGCGCTACGACCTGCCATTGCTACGGGGGATCGAGAACTACGTCGCCCAGCTCGTCGGGGTCGATGTCCCGTTCAACAACTACATCACCGGCTACACCGCCTTCACCCACAAGGCCGGCATCCATGCCAAGGCGATCCTCAACCACCCCAGCTCCTACGAGATCCTCGATCCGGTCGACTTCGGTCTCGAGCGCTATGTCCACGTCGCCCACCGGCTGACCGGCTGGAACGCGATCAAGTCGCGGGCGGAGCAGTTGCGTCTCGAGTTGAGCGACGCGGCGATCAAGGAGATCACCGCCCACGTCAAGGCGCTCGCCGACGAAAAGCCGTTGAGCCTCTCCGACGTCGACGCCCTGCTGCGCGAGTACCAGCCCGCCGGGAGCGGGCCTGCCGAAGTGTCGGTCGCCGGAGTCGGCGACGATCCTGTCCTCGAACCGGCACAGCGTCCGTGAACGGCAGAGCGCCCGTGAGCGTGCGCCGGAATCCGCCCCAGACCTTTGCCCAGAAGGCGTTGGCGCGCGCCAGCGGGCGCGATGCGGTCGAGGTCGGCGAGATCGTCGACGCGCGGCCCGATGTCGTCCTCAGCCACGACAACAGCGCCGCGATCCGCGAGATCTGGCTGCGCTTTGGCCGGCAGCGGGTGGCCATCCCCGAGCGCATGGCGATCACTCTCGATCACGCCGTCCCCGCCCCGACCGCTCGCCACGCCCGCAACCACGCCGAGATCCGCCGCTTCGTCGCCGAGCAGGGGATTGCGAACTTCTTCGAGGTCGGGCGCGGGATCTGCCATCAGGTGTTGAGCGAAGAGGCCTTGGTGCTGCCCGGGCAGGTCATCCTCGGCGCCGACAGCCACACCCCCCATTTCGGCTGGCTGGGCGCGCTGGGCGCCGGCGTGGGACGCAGCGAGATGGCGGTGCTGTGGGCGACCGGTGAGCTGTGGCTGCGGGTGCCGGAGTCGATGGAGATCCGGCTCGACGGTGAGCTCCGGCCGTGGGTCGGCTCGAAGGACCTGGCGCTCGCGATCATCGGTGGTTTGGGCGCCGATGGTGGCTTGTACCGCAGCGTCGAGATCACCGGATCGGCGATCCCTTCCTTGAGTCTCGATTCGCGGGCTGCCTTGGTCAACATGATGGCCGAGTTCGGTGCGAAGTGCGCCTACCTGGCTCCGGACGACACCGTCTTTCTCGAGCTCGCTCGCCGAATCGTCGCGCGTCGCGCCAACGGCGAGCTCCAGGATCTGGAGGACGTCGAGGCGGTGGCCGAGCGCCTGCGCCGCGGGGCGCTCTACCCGGACGACGGCGCAGCCTGTGTCGAGCGCCACTCGATCGATGTTTCGACGGTCGAGCCCCAGGTGGCCTGCCCGCACACCGTCGACAAGACGGTGGGCGCCGGCGCGCTGCGCGATGTCCGGGTCGATCAGGCGTTCATCGGCACCTGCACCAACGGCCGGCTCGAGGATCTCGAGATCGTCCACTACCTGGTCAACGGTCGCAAGCTCGCTCGCCACACCCGCCTGCTGATCATTCCCGCGTCGAGCCGAGTCCTCGAGGAGGCAACACGCCGGGGCTGGGTGTCGGATCTGCTCTCAGCGGGCGCGGTCTTCGGCACCCCCGGTTGCGGTCCGTGCATGGGCAATCATCTGGGGGTGCTGGCGCCGGGCGAGGTCTGCGTCTCGAGCGCCAATCGCAACTTCCAGGGGCGGATGGGTACTCCTGACGCCGAGATCTACCTGGCGTCGCCGGCGGTGGTCGCGGCAAGCGCGGTGCTCGGGCGCATCGCCCTTCCTGATGAGCTCGAGCGCGCGCCGCCGGCTTGGGGAACGCGATGAGCCTGGCCCAGCTGCCCGACCCCACCCGGCCTTTTCGTGGCCGGGTGTTCAAGTACGGCGACGACGTCAACACCGACGTCATCTTCCCGGGCAAGTACACCTACACCCTGAGCACTCCCGAAGAGGTTGTGCCCCATGCCCTCGAGGACCTGGATCCGAGCTTCGCCGGCGCGGTCCGATCCGGTGACGTGGTGGTCGCCGGTCGCAACTGGGGGTGCGGCTCGAGCCGGGAGCAGGCCGCCACCTGCCTGCGCTGGAGCGGGGTCGGGGCGGTCATAGCCAAGAGCTTCTCCCGGATCTTCTACCGCAACGCGATCAACAACGGACTGCTCGCGATCGTTTGCGCGGAGGCGGCCGAGGCGCTCGAGGCCGGTAACGAGGTGGAAGTTGATCTCGAGGCCTCAATGCTTCGGAGCGGCGGCCGCAGTTTCCGCTTTCCGCCGATGAGCCCTACGGTGCGGTCCATTCTCGAAGGCGGCGGGCTCATCGCCTACACCCTGAAACGACTCGGTGGGCCCGGCTCGTAGTGTCGACTCGGGTGTGGCGGATTGCGGTCCTTCCCGGCGATGGCATCGGCCGCGAGGTCGTGCCGGTGGCGGTGCAAGCGCTCGAGGCGCTTTGCGGCGAGGCCCTGGAGCTCGTTCCTTGCGAGATCGGATGGCAGTGCTTCGAGGAGACGGGTGCTGCCTTGCCCGAAGCCACGCTGAACGCGGTGCGTGGCTGCGACGGAGCGCTCTTGGGGGCGGTCGCTTCGCCGAGTCATCGGGTCGCGGGCTACACAAGTCCCGTGATCGCTCTCCGGCGCGAGCTCGACCTCTATGCCAACCTCAGGCCGCTGCGCTCGTCCGACGGCACGATCGACCTCCTGGTGGTGCGCGAGAACACCGAGGGCCTGTACGCCGGGCGGGAGCGCTGGGACGGACCCGACACCGCAATCGCGGAGAGTGTGGTCACCCGCCGAGCCAGCGAGCGCATCGCGCGCACTGCCTTCAGCGAGGCGAGGCGGCGCTCGAAGGCGCCACGACCGCGGGTCACGGTGGTGCACAAGGCCAACGTCCTGCGCGAGAGCGACGGGCTCTTTCGCCAGGTCGCGCTCGAGGTCGCGGGCGAATTCCCGGAGGTCGAGGTCGAAGAGCAACTCGTCGACGCCATGGCCTACCACCTGGTGCGCGAGCCGTCGCGCTTCGATGTCGTGGTCGCGCCCAACCTCTACGGCGACATTCTGAGCGACCTCGGCGCTGCCCTGGTCGGTGGCCTCGGTGTGGTGCCGAGTGCCAACCGAGGGGACCGCTTCTGCCTCGCCGAGCCG